>CALMZY010000300.1 GCA_937870865.1 uncultured Lentisphaerota bacterium
TGCATCTCCGTATCCCGGATGAGTTCCCGGTTCCCGGACAAGGCGCGGACCAGAAGAGCCGTCGTGCCGTCGAAATACACCAGGGCCCAGCTTGGATCGCGCAGGAGCCCGCGCACCGCGTTCGCGCCAAACGGGACGGCGCAGTTCATGATGACCGCGTCGGGGCTCCATTTTTCAATGAGGTCTTTCCACGCGTTCTCCTCGCCGGCAAGGCACTTGTTCAGCGCGCGGTAGAATTCGGCCCCGTAGAGATTCGCGCGCGGGTCCACGAAGATCCGCCGCGCGGGCTGTTCCCACGCGAGGAACCCGCCGTCCTGAGCGAGATTCACCGCTCGCGCCCGGAAGTCGGACCGCGCAATCACCTGGGCGGCCTCGCGCGGGAACAATCCGTATTCCACGCCCAGCCCGAAGACAGACACGTTGCCCGCGTTCAGGTAGGACGCGTTGGAGCCGGCCGCCGAGAGCGAGAGAATGGCCAGCGCAACTGCCACGCCGCCCGCGGTACCCCGGGCGCCCGTGCTGTTTTGCGACTTCGTCACCGCGCGAATGCCGCTCTCGAAAAGCGTGCCGACGGAATTCAGGCTGAGCGCGATGAACGGGAACCCGAGCAGGGCAAGCCACTCGATGTTCCGCGGGAACAAGATGATCAGGAAAGCGCTGAACACGGCCAGCGTCGTCAGGCCGACGGGGAGATTGCGCTTCTCGGAGATCAGCCCTCCCGCACCCACCACCAGCGCCACCGTCACGAAGTGTTTCGGAAACACCGAACCCGGAAACTGCGCCGAAAAAGGCGAGATCCAGTCCTGGACGAACTTGAAGGCCCCGTCGGTCACGTTCGCGAGGCCCTGCGCGTAAAGCTTCAGCCCGTACGGGTTCACCAGCCCCGCCAGCAGGGCGGCCACCGCGAGCCCGAGCGTCTGCGCGAACCGATTCGACGAACCGCCGTCGCCGGATCGCGCGCCCGCCCGGTATTGGACCGCGAAGACCGCGCAGATCAGCGGCCCCAGGAAGAAGGATACATGCGTATTCGCCCACAGCACCTGGAGCGGCAGCAGCACCGCCCACGGTACCCACGGCTTGCGCGGTTCGGAAAGCAGCATCACAAAGATCGCCGCGAGGGGAAGGACCGCGACGTGCGGCGCCACGGTGAACCGGGCATCCAGCAGCCATGCGCTCAGCACCAACGCGAGGAGGATGGAGATCCCGCCTGCCCATTTTCGCGCCGTCGGAATCAGCAGCACGAACGCGAGGACCGCCGCCGCGACGTGCGCGAGGATCACCAGCGGCGCCGATCCAAGTTGCCACAGCAGGAACAGCACGCGGTCATACAGCCACGACGAATTGACCCAGGGCGTCCCCGAAACGGTGAAGGTGATCTCATCCGTTTTCTGCAGACCGTTCTCGGCGATCTGGCGGCCCAGCGCCAGGTGCATCCAGAAATCGCTGTTGCTGATGGTTCGAATGCCCAGAACCGCCACCACCACAAGGCCCAGGACAATCAGAAGCCATGCTCCCTTGGATAACGAATTCGAACTCATGCGTTCACCCTCCCTCTTCTGCGGATGCAGAAGGTTTTTTATTTTGTGACAAGAGAACATCCCCCGCAAGAGCTAAGATGGCTGGCACGGCCCGCGGGGAACAAAGCGACCCCAGCCCACCGGCCCGACAAACCGGCCTTCGCGGACCACGATCCGGCCGCGAACGGCAACCGTCAGCGGACGGCCGCGAATGACCTGTCCTTCGAACGGATTGTAATCGACGTTCATGTGATGCGTGCGCCGGGAAATCGTTCCGACGTAGTCGGGATCATAGACGACGAGGTCCGCATCGCTGCCGACGCGCAACGCGCCTTTCTTCGGATAAAGACCGAACAGTTTCGCGGGCGTCGTGCTCGCCACCTGCACGAGCCGCCGGAGGTCGAACCGCTTTTCCTTGAAGCCGTACGTGAAGAGCAGGTTGACCCGGTCCTCCAGCGTCGGCATCCCGTTCGGGATTTTTGTGAAGTCGTTCTCGCCCAACGACTTCTGACCCGCGAAATCGAACGGGGCATGATCGCTGGAGACCACATCCACCACGCCCTCCCGGATGGCCGTCCACAGGATGTCCTGGTTCTTCTTCTCGCGCAGGGGCGGCGAGACCACGTACTTGGCGCCCTCGAAGTCCGGAAGTTCGGCATGGCTCTTGTCGAGCAGGAGAAACGAGATCAGCGTCTCGATCCACACGTTGACGCCGCGTTTGCGCGCGGCGACGGCCTCGTTCAGAGCCTCCTCGCAGCTCAGATGCACAACGTACGCGAGCGCGCCGGCCTTTCCGGCCGCCTCCAGGAAGCGCCGCGTCCCGCCCGCCTCGATCTCCGGCGGCCGGCTGACGTAATGCCACTGCGGTCCTCTCCGGCCGGCGGCCACCAGTTTCTTCTGGAGCGCGTCGATCGCGGCGGCGTCCTCGCAGTGGGCCATGGTGAGGATGTTGTTCTCCCGCGCGAAGCGGAGGACGTCGTCGAGCCCGTCGCCGATATCCACGCTGTCCTTGTACGCCAGGTAGACCTTGAACGAGGTGATGCCACGGAGGATGACCTCGCGGATCTGCGAGGCGGTACGAGCATCAAAACCGGTGACGGCAAGGTGATACGAGTAGTCGCAGAACGCCTTCCCCTCGCTCTTCGAATCCCACAGATCGAGGGCCGCCCGCGGATCCTGTCCGCGCTCCGGCGTGCAGAAATCGATGAAGCATGTCGTGCCTCCGACGAGGGCTGCGCGGCTGGCCGTTTCGTACGTGTCCTTGGACGTGGTGGTCTTCAGCGGCAGGTACGCATGAACATGCGGGTCGATGAATCCGGGGAACACGTACTTGCCCGTGGCGTCGATGACCGTCGCGCCCTGCGGGGCCTCGAGGCCCGGGCCGATCCGCGTGATCTGTTCCTTCTCGCAGAACACGTCGCTGCGGAAAATCTTCTCCGCCGTGACCACCGTTCCGCCCTTGATCAGCAGGCTCATGAATCCCGTAACCTTTCAGGTCCGACAGAATCATGGGCAACAGAATCCTTTGTCTGGCGGGGACGCGTCCCGTCCGCCGCCATGATTCTGCCGGCAATCATTCTGTCATCGGCCGTGCCGCGTTTCTTCGAGAATGTCCCGCGCTTTCTGAACATCCAGCCCGATCTGCTTCTTCAGGGCGCCGCGCGAGTCGAAGTGCTGCGCCGCCCGGAGCCACTCGATGAACAGCACTTCGATATCCGCCCCGTAAATGTCCTCGTCAAAATCCATGATGTGGACTTCCGTGACAAAGCCGGACGGCGTGCTCGGTGCCTCGCGGGTCTCGGCCAGGAATGCCGCCCCGTTCAGCGTGCGGCCATGGACGAGCACCTGGACGGCATACACGCCGGACGGAGGCCGCACCTCGTTGTGCGGATCCAGGTTGGCGGTCGGGAAACCGAGTTGACGCCCGAGGCGTTTTCCGGAAACGACCGTCCCGAGGATACTGAAGGGGCGGCCGAGCATTTCCCGCGCGTCGGAAAGATGACCCTTTGAAACGGCCTGCCGCACGCGCGTGCTGGAAATGGCGGCGTTCTTCCAGACGATCGGCGCAACCACCGTGGCGGAGAATCCAAGGCCGGGA
Source organism: uncultured Lentisphaerota bacterium (assembly GCA_937870865.1). Taxonomy (GTDB): domain Bacteria; phylum Verrucomicrobiota; class Kiritimatiellia; order CAIQIC01; family JAGNIJ01; genus CALMZY01. Next base: position 3,616 of record CALMZY010000300.1, read on the forward strand.
GCCAGCTTCTGGAGCAGTGCCACATCCCCGCGGCCGCGATGCCCGAACGTCCAGTTCTCGCCGACGACCAACTCGGTCAGGCCCGTCACGGTCGCCTTCATCCGCTTCAGAAAATCGCCGGGCTCCTCGGCCGCGAGCTCGCGGGTAAAGGGCATGACCACGCACCCATCGACCCCGAGTTCCTCGATCAGGCGGACCTTGTGCAGGGCGGAGGTGATCAGCGGCGGCGCGGTTTCCGGTTTCAGAATTTTCGCGGGATGCGGATCGAACGTGAGAACCCACGCCTCACCGGCGGCCTTCCGGGCGGTCTCGACCGCAAGCCCGACGCCGCGCTGGTGTCCGCGATGGACTCCATCGAACGATCCGACGGCGAGAACGACGGGACGCCCCTCGAGACAAAGGTCATCCAGTTGGTTGGTGATTCTCATGTCTTCATTCGGTCGATCAGCAACTGGTGAATCGGCACCACGCGCTTCGCGAGCTGTTCGGCGTCCATGCCCAGGATTTCCTGGTAGCCGGTCGCCTGGTCCACCGTCATGGTTCCCGACTGGGTCCTGCGCAGCTGTTCGAGATACGCGCCGCACCCGAGCGCGCGTCCAATGTCCGCGCACAGCGTCCGGACGTACGTGCCCTTCGTGCAGCGCAGCCGGAAGCTGACCCGCGGCAGGGCGAAATCCAGCATCTTGAATTCGTACACATGGATCAGGCGCGGCTCGCGTTCCACGGTTTTTCCTTTTCGCGCGAGCTTGTACAGCGGCACGCCGTTCTGCTTGACCGCCGAAACCATCGGCGGCGTCTGCATCTGGTCGCCGACCAGCCCGGCCATCTGGCTCTCGACGCTTTCCCTCGTCACACCGCCGCAATCGGATTCCGCAACCACTTCGCCATCAAGATCTTCCGTGTCCGTAGAGACACCGAGATGCATCAATCCCTCGTAGACCTTGTCAGCGCCCATGATGTAGTTGGAGAGTTTCGTTCCGCGTCCGAGGAGGATGATCAGCAGGCCGGTCGCCATGGGATCCAGCGTGCCGCCGTGGCCGACCTTCTCCAGCCGGAAATGCCGGCGAATCTCGTCCACGATATCGTGCGACGTCGGGCCGGCCGGCTTGTCCACGAGGAGCAATCCGTCGAGAGGATCCGTTGCGCCGAGCGGCGCCGATTGACGCTTATATTTCATCGGGCTGGGCCGGCGCACCGGATTCCGGATTTTGATCCTCCGGGCCGGGCGCATCGGCCGGCGATTCCATTTCGGAGATGATCTGCAAGACCCGATCGCCCTGCTCGACGGACTCATCGAGTTCGAACGTGAGCTTGGGCGTGTACTTGATAATGACGTTCTTGCCGACGAAAGACTGGATCGCCCCGCTGTGATGCTGGATCTGGGCGATCATGGAGTTGCGCTGCTTCTCGTGATCGCGAATGGAAACGAGGACGCGCGCCGTGCGCAGGTCGCTGCTGGTGATCACGTGCGTGACGGAGACCGCGGAGAGGTCGAAGCCCTTCTCGTTCATCACCCGGTAGAGCGCGGTGGCGACCTCCCTCTTGATCAATTCGTTGACGCGGACAAGACGCTTCACGCTCATGGAGGGGAACTCCCGATTGGAGTGTTGGAGAGATGGAGCGATGGAGTGTTGAATGAATCCTGGTTGCGACGAGCCATGAGGTGGTTCGGTATCCGTCCCATTACTCCAGTACTCCAAAACTCCAGCACCCCATTGTCTTACAACTGCTGGGCAACATTCTCCATCTCGTAGAACTCGATGATATCGCCCTCGCGGTAGTCGGAAAAATCACCGAGACGAAGACCGCATTCCTGTCCGTCGCGAACCTCCGAAGCATCGTTCTGGAACCGCTTCAGGGAGACCACGGATCCCTCGTAAGCCACGTCTCCATCGCGCTTTATACGTGCACGGGCACGGGAAGTCACCTTCCCATCCACCACCATGCAACCCGCGATCTTGCCCTTCTTGCTGATCTCGAAAACCTGGCGGATTTCCGCGTGGCCAATGACCGCTTCCTTGCTGATCGGAACCAGCAGTCCGACCATCGCGTCGCGCACGTTGTCCAGCAGTTCATAGATGACGCTGTACAGACGGACTTCCACGCCCTCGCGTTTCGCCATGCTGGCAACACCGTTCTCCTTGCCCACGTGGAAACCGAGAATGATCGCGTTGGACGCGCTCGCGAGAAGCACGTCGTTCTCCGTGACGGAGCCCACGCCGGCGAGGACAATTTTAAGCGCCACCTTCTCGCTCTTGATCCCCATCAGCGATTGCTGGATCGCCTCGAGCGATCCCTGGACATCGGTTTTGAGGACGAGGGAAAGATACTGCTTTTCGGGGCCGGTCGGTTTCCTCAGAAGGTCGTCGAGCGAGGCGCGCTTCGGCATCGAGATATCATCGATCCGCTTCTTGGCCATCCGCTCTTCGGACGTCGAACGGGCCAGCCGCTCGTCGGGATACACCTGGAATTCCATTCCCGGTTCCGGAACATTCGTCATCCCCAGGCACTTGACCGCCGAAGAGGGAGCGGCGGTGCGGACCTTGATCCCCTGGTCGTTGATCAACGCCTTGACCTTGCCCCAGTACGGACCGCACACGAGCGCATCGCCGACGTGCAACGTACCGCGGGTAACCAGCAGGTTCGCCGTCGGACCCATGCCGGCTTCCAGCCGCGCCTCGATGACATAGCCCTGCGCGCGGCGCCGTGGATTCGCCTTCAGCTCAAGCATATCTGCTTGCAGGAGAATCATTTCCAGAAGATGATCAATTCCATCTCCCGTCACTGCGCTGACCGGACAGCAAACGACATCGCCGCCCCAATCCTCGGGGGTGACGCCTTCCTGCTGAAGCTGGCGCTTCACGCGGTCCACGTTTGCGTTCCGCAAATCGATTTTGTTGATCGCGACCATGACGCAGACGTCCGCCGCCTTCGCATGCTGGATGGCCTCGCGGGTCTGCGGCATCACTCCGTCCACGCCGTCGATGACGATGACGGCGATGTCCGTCAGGTTCGCGCCGCGCGCGCGCATCGCGGTGAAGGCCGCGTGGCCCGGCGTGTCGAGGAACGTGATTTGCCGGTCGTGATACTGGACCATGTAGGCGCCGATATGCTGGGTGATCCCGCCATCTTCGCCCTGCGCGACGTGCGAGTGCCGGATCTTATCCATCAAGGAAGTCTTGCCGTGGTCCACGTGACCCATGAACGTGACGATCGGCGCGCGGGTCAAGAGGTCGTCGGAACGGTCCACCTCGGGCTCGGCGGCTTTCTCCGCCGGCTTCGGGACGGGCTTGTGTTCGACCACTTTCTTTTCGTGCTCGAGGGTGAAGCCCCTCTTGTCGGCAAGCTGCTGCGCGACCTTCAAGTCGACGCGCTCGTTGATCGACGCGAACACGTTCATCGTCATCAGCTCGGCGATGAGCTGATTCGGCTTCAACCCCAGCTGTTCGGCAAACTCTTTGACGATCACCGGACCGCGAATGATGATGACTTTCTTCGCCGGAGGAGGCGGCGGGACCGGCTTCTCTGCGGGCTTTTCCGCCGGATGCGTAACCGCTTTATGCGCAACAGGTTTTGGAGATTCTTTTACAGGTGCTGGCGCAGGAGCCGCCGGCTTCGGCGCCGGCTTTGCGGCGGCCGCCGGGGCGCCGCCGCACGCCTTGCGGGCCAATTCGACCTGCTCAGGCGTCAGCGTGGACATGGGGTTGCTCTTCACGTCATGATGCAGCTCGTGAAGTTTCGCCACCAGGTCCTTCCCGGTGATTCCAAGTTCTTTCGCTAGCTCGTAGACTCTCATGTATCGGAAGCCGTCTCCTCCGCCTTGCCGTGTTCGCGTTCGAACGCCACCTCGGCAGCCGTGTGTACCTGTTTCGCAATATCCTCGGTAAATCCGTCGATGCTCAGCAGATCGTTCAGCTCCACGGCGAGAATGCCTTCGGGCGTGAGGAAGCCCGCGTGGACCAGCTTCCCGGCGAGTTCGGCGCCAATGCCCTCGACTTTCGCGAGCTCCGCCACGGCCCGGGCCACCTTCTCGTCAAACGAAACGTCCGCCTCGTCCCTCTGAATATCGATTTTCCAGCCGACCAGCTTCGCCGTCAGCCGCGCGTTCTGGCCCTTTTTTCCGATCGCCAGGGAGAGCTGGTCCGCCTCGACGATCACATGGACCGTGTGCGACGCCTCGTCCACATTGACGCGGATCAGCTTCGCCGGCGCGAGCGAGTTCGTCACGTAGGTCTTGACGTCTTCGTGCCAGCGCACGATGTCGATTTTTTCGCCGGAAAGCTCGCGAACGATGTTCTTCACGCGCATGCCGCGCATGCCCACGCACGCGCCGACCGGATCGACCTTCTGATCATGGGAAATCACCGCGATCTTCGTGCGGAAGCCGGCTTCACGGGCGATCCCCTTGATTTCCACGGTCTTATCCGCGATCTCGGAGACTTCCAGCTCGAACAGGCGCCGGACAAATTCGGGATGTCCCCGCGAGAGCAGGATTTCCGGTCCCTGCGGGTTGTTCTGAACGCTCACAATGTAGGCGCGAATGCGGTCGCCGATCTGGTAATCCTCCGTCGGCACGCGCTCCCGGTCCGTCATAACCGCCTCGGCGCGACCGAGATCGACAACCACATCCCGCCGCTCGAAACGGCGGACGGTACCGCTGACGATGTCGCCGGCGCGGTCCTTATATTCCTCGAAAACCCTGTCTTTTTCGGCCTGCCGGATCTTGTGAAGAATCGCCTGCTTGGCGGTCTGCGCCGCGATACGGCCAAAATTCCCGGGAGTGACTTCGATCTCGATGATCTCGCCGATCTTGACGTCGGGCTTGTACTTGCGCGCCTTCGCCAGGTCAACCTGGTCGTGCGGTTGGGTCACGCGCTCAACAACCTGAACCTTCGCCAAGGCGCGAATATCGCAGGTTTTCCGGTTGATATCGATCCGCAAATCCTTGGCCAGTTCGAGGTTCTTCTTGGACGCGCTGAGAAGGGCTGCCTCCACGGCCACGAGCAGTGTTTCACGCTCGATTCCGCGCTCCCTTTCCATGTATTCAAGAACGGCCAGCAATTCGTTGTTCATCGCCTTTTCCCCTCCAACCTTCGCCGGGGTCAACAGCTGCCTCCGCGCCGTCGCCAAGGTCCTAGACGCAAAAGAGTGGGTAGACCCCACTCTTGGCACACACCGACGCAGATTACTACAAACCTGCGTACCTTATGAGGCGTGAAACGATTGGTCAAGAGTCATTTTCCGAACAGCCC
>CALMZY010000301.1 GCA_937870865.1 uncultured Lentisphaerota bacterium
GAGAAGAGTCGCTTCAGATCGGCATCGAGTGACGCAGCTTTCAAAATACACTCTCAGGCAGGGACATGACAGAAGGTCAGGCTTCCTGCTTGATCCCCATCATGTAGTCCAGCAAAAGCACCAGCGTCTTCTTCAGTTCCTTGCGCGGCACCACAATGTCCAACAGGCCGTGCTTGAGGAGAAATTCCGAACGCTGGAAACCTTCCGGCAAATCCTGCTGCGTCGTTTCCTTGATCACGCGCGGGCCGGCAAAACCGATCAGCGCGCCCGGCTCCGCCACGATGACATCGCCGAGCGTTGCAAAGCTGGCCATCACGCCCGCCGTCGTCGGATGGGTCAGGACCGTGATGTAGGGCAAGCCGGCGCTGCCGTGGCGCGCGGCGGCCGCGCTGGTCTTGGCCATCTGCATCAGGCTCAGCATACCCTCGTACATCCGCGCGCCGCCGGAAGCGCATACGATGATGGCGGGCAGTTTCAGCTCCGTGGCGTGCTCCAGCAGCCGGGTCACCTTCTCGCCCACCACGGAGCCCATGCTGGCACCGAGGAACGAGAAATCCATGACGGCGATCGCGACCGGGCAGCGGCCCATCATGGCGCGGCCGCACGTGATGGCGTCCTTCTCGCCGGTCTTCTCGACGTTCTCCTTGAGCTTCGAGACGTACGACGCGGTCCCCGTGAACCCGAGGGTATCCACGCTGTACAGATCGGCATCCCACTCCTCGAACGAGCCTTCTTCGACGAGCATCGCGAGGCGCTCCTTGCGGCCGAGCGGGAAATGGTAGTTGCACTTGGGGCACACGTTGCGCCCGGCGTCCAGCTCCTGCTTGAAAACAATCTCGGTGCAGGACGGGCACTTGGTCCACAGGCCGTCCGGAATGTCCTTCTTGCGGACCTTCACCGTGGAATAGCTCTTCTTGCGGAACAACTGCATATTACGCGTTCCCTTTAATTTTCTATTGTGCAAGTCCGCTCATCAACCGCGGGCGACTGTTGCGACGACCACCCGCGCGGCGCCACCCGCCTTCAACACGCGCGAGCATTCGTTGACGGTGGCTCCGGTCGTCATCACATCGTCCACCAGCAGAACGCGCCGGCCTTTCAGCCGGTTCAGCCACCGGGTCCTAAAAGCGCCCCTTACGTTAGTGGCACGCTCCCGCGCTGTCAAATGCGTTTGAGTCGGGGTCGGCTTTATGCGCGCCAGGCAGTGTTTGAGCAAAGGCTTTCCGATCGTCCTCGCCAGCAGGCCGGCCAGCACTTCGGCCTGGTTGTAGCCCCGCTGGCGATGCCGCGCGGGGTACAGCGGCACAAACGTCACCGCGTCGATCTCGTCCATCTCGTAGTGCGCGGCCACGCAGGCGGCGAGGATGCGGACCAGGTCTTTCCTCATCCAAAGGCCGTCGCGGTACTTGAACGCCCGCAGCGCGTCCTGGATGACGCCGCGGTAGCGAACGGCGGACCGCGCGCGATCGAACAGCGGGGTGGATTCCGAGCAGGCGTAGCAGACGAACGAGCCGTCCACCCGGCCCTCCACCGGGTCGCCGCAGATCGAACAGTACGGCGGCTGAACGTAAAGTACGGTCGTCCGGCAGTCCCAGCAGAAGTGTCCGGGCTCGGGGTCCACCCGCTGCCCGCAGCCAACGCACATCCGCGGATACAGCATGTCCAGCGCGGTGCCCGCGAGATTCTGGAGTCGTTCAATCATGATCGCGCGCCGCACCGCCCGCGGCACAGCCAAAGGGAACCCGCCGTGAAAAGCCCAACCACGAGCAGGGCGACCCAGCTCTTCGAGACGACCATGTCGCCGCCGAACAGCCACGGCAGGACGGCCTCGTTTCTTTCGAGGAAATATCCGCCGATCCGCATCACCCAGACGAGGCCCGCGTGGAGCCCGATGCTGACATAGAGGCTCCCGGTGCGCTGGTAGAGAGCGCACAGGACCACGCTCAGCAGAAAAAGAGTCAACGCCAGCGGGAAGAAATGCGGCCCCAGATCCACCGTGTTGAACATGTGGGGGATCAGGTCGATGCCGGAATACACGTGGCCATATACCACGCCCACCGGCGGCCGGGGCTTGGCAAAATGGACGGCCGAGTAGATCACGCCGGCGATCGCGGCACCGCCCCAAAAGCCGACGCTCCGCCGCAGGGCGCCAAAGAGCACGCCCCGGAAGAACCCCTCTTCAATGAGCCCCACCAGCAGGGCGCCGGCCAGGTACACCGCGGACTTCCCGATCGCCCCATGCCTGAACGTTTCCTGCAAGCCGTACGCGCCCGAGGCCAGGCCGGCCGTGAAAATGGCGACAGTCGCCGCGGCGCCCGCAAGGAACCCCGCACCGGTCAGTCTCCCCCACCTCACGCCCGGCGCGAAACCGATGCCCCGCGCGCTTCGGATTCCGGCACGCCGCGCGACAGGCACGGCGGCCACCAGCAGGGCAATGAGGACGCACCGCGACGCGATGCGCTCGAACTCCACATCGCGCAGGGCTTCCAGGGATTGGAAGTTTCTGCCCAGCCACAGCAGGACGTTGAACACCGGACCCGCCAGCGCGCCGCCCAGCAGGAGGCTTGCCGCAAAAAAGCCCGCTATCCAGAGGAGCAGTCTCACGCCGGAGGCTGCCGGGGCCGATTCATCGATGTGTTGCGAATCCATGGTTGGGATCGAAGCGTTCTGGAAGCGTCAGACCGTACACTAAACCCCGCTCCGGCAAAAGGCCGGAGCACGAATTTTTTCTTTTTCTGCCTGTATCGATCAGGTAATGTCCGGCGTCATGACAACCCGGGAATTCGCGGAATACTCGATTGTGCGGAACCTGGCCGGCGGGGGAATGACGCGCCTGTTCGTGGCGCTCGCCGGCCCGCGCAACCGCGTCGTTATCCGGCTCCTGACCGAGGAATTCGCGCGCAGTCACCGGGCGCGGAGGAGCTTCTTTCACAGCGCCGAGGTGATGAGCAAGCTGAACCACCCGAACATCGCACGGCTGATCAAGACGGGCTATGAAGGGCACACCCCCTTCATGGTGCTGGAATACATCGAGTCCCGAACCCTGAGAGACCTGATCCTCTATCGGGACGCGCTGCTGACGCAGAACGTGCTTTCCCTCATGCGCCAGATCGCCGCGGCCCTTTTTTACATTCACAACAGCGGATTCCTCCACCTCGACATCAAGCCGGAGAACATCCTCGTCCAGAACGACGGCCACGTGGTGCTGATCGATTTTGACCTGGCCATCCCCACGAAACGATGGTTCAAGCGGATCCGGGCCTTGCCGGGCACTCCCTCGTACATCGCACCGGAAGCGCTCACCCGCCGCGTGGTGGACGAAAAGTCGGACATCTACAGCTTCGGCGTGACCTGCTACGAGATGCTCACCTTCCACAAGCCGTTCGAGGGCGACAAGATCGAGGCGGTTCGCTCCATGCAAATCGACCCGGCCATTCCGCCGACCCGCTTGCGTCAGCATAATCCGGCCGTGCCGGCCGCGCTGGAGTCGATGGTCCTCAAATGCCTTGCGAAGCAGCCCTCCGACAGATACCCTTCCATGAGCTTGGTCATTCGCGACCTTGAAGCGATCATATGAAGGACGATCTTTACGTCGGACATCAGGTCAAGTCGAACCGCGGCCTCCTGCTGGGGGGAGCGGCCGTCCTGCTCATCGCGGCCGGCATCCTGTTCCTGATCCTGCACCGGGGAGGCGCAAAACAGGAGCCTGCCGTTGTCGAGACCGAGGAATCCGCGCCGACCGCGGCCATCGACCGCGGTCTATCGCTCCTCACCGCCGCCACCCAGCTCCAGAAGGACGATCAGCTGCTCGAGGCGCGGGACAAGGCGTACGAAATCCTCGCCCAATCCAGCAACAAGGCCGCGCGCGCCGGCGCCGAGGCCCTGCTCGGCGACGTGAACATCAAGTTGCTGTTGAGCCCCCGGATGATGCCGGAAAAGACCGATTACACCATCCAGCCGGGCGATTCCATCAACGCCCTGGCAAGGAAGTACGGCACAACGGTCGAAGTCGTCCAGAAAGGCAACCGCGTCACCAGCTCGGTCATCCGGCCCGGCGACCGCCTCCGCCTGTTCACGGGCAAGTTTTCGATCCGGGTGAGCAAGAAGGACAACACGCTCGTCGTGATGATGAACGACAAGTTCTTCAAGCGCTACGCGGTCGGAACGGGCGAGTACGGCAAGACGCCCGTCGGCGATTTCACGATTCGCGACCGCGTGCCCCAGCCCACCTGGTGGAAGGACGGCAAGGCCATTCCCTTTGGAGACACCAACAACGTGCTCGGCACGCATTGGCTCGCGCTCGACGTTCCCGGGTACGGAATTCACGGCACATGGCAGCCCGAAACCATCGGCAAGCAGGCCAGCGCCGGCTGTATCCGGCTGGTGAACGCGGAAATCGAGGAGCTGTTCACGCTCGTGCCCGTCGGGACGCCGGTCACAATTACGGAATAAACTTCAGGGAGACTAAACCGTGCCGCCCTATGCATTGCCTTTCGAGAAACCGATCATCGAGCTGGAAAAGAAGCTGAAGGAGCTTCAGACGTTCAGCCAGACGCAGAACATCGACGTCTCGCTCGAGATCGATCGGATGCAGAAGAAGATCAGCGAAACGCGCCGGCAGATTTACCAGAATCTGACGCCGTGGCAGCAGGTCCAGGTTGCGCGCCATCCGCTCCGCCCCTACGCGATGGACTACATCCGCGAAATGGTCACGAATTTCGTCGAACTGCACGGCGACCGGATCCACGCCGACGACCGGGCGATCATCGGCGGATTCGGAACCCTCGGCGACCAGCGCGTCATGCTGATCGGCACGCAGAAGGGCCGGGACACCAAGAGCAATCTCGAGTGCAATTTCGGCTGCGCGTATCCCGAGGGCTACCGCAAGGCGCTCCGCCTGATGCATCTGGCGGCGAAATTCAACGTGCCGGTCGTGACGTTGATCGACACCCCGGGCGCCTACCCCGGCATCGAGTCCGAGGAACGCCACATCGCCGAGGCCATCGCGGTCAACCTGTACGAGATGTCGAAACTGCCGGTGCCCATTCTCGTCACGGTGACCGGCGAAGGCGGCAGCGGAGGAGCCCTGGGAATCGGCGTGGGCGACCGCGTGATGATCCTCGAGTATTCATACTACTCGGTGATCTCGCCCGAAGGCTGCGCGGCGATTCTCTGGAAGAACCGGTCGTACGCGGACAAGGCCGCCGAGGCCCTCAAGCTCACGGCCAAGGACCTTCTCAAGGCCGGCCTCGTGGACGAGATCATTCCCGAGCCTCTCGGCGGCGCGCACAGCGATATCAAGACCATGGCCGCGACGCTCAAGGAATGCCTTCTGAGAAATCTGAAGGAGCAGTTGAAGGTGCCGAAGAAGAAACTGCTCGAAAAGCGCTACGACAAATTCCGCGCCATGGGCGTTTTCGAAACCGGCGAGCCGCCGTACAAGACGGTCGCGGCAAGCGCGGGCGACACGCAGGCGGAGTC
>CALMZY010000302.1 GCA_937870865.1 uncultured Lentisphaerota bacterium
CATGATGTATCCCGGCCATGAGAGCTGGCATCCGGACCCGGAGTTTTTTTACCAGCCCGGCGGCGGCCCCTTGTTCGACATGGGTCCGTACTACCTGACGGCGCTGGTCAGTCTGCTGGGTCCGGTGCGGCGCGTCACCGGATCGACGAAGACCACGTACAGCGAGCGCGTCATCGGAATCGGCCCCAAGAAAGGGCAGAAGTTCCCCGTCGGCGTGCCGACGCATGTCGCGGGCTCTCTCGACTTCGAAAGCGGTGCGATCGCGACGCTGATGATGAGTTTCGACGTGTGGTACCACGATCTGCCGATGCTCCAGATCTACGGCACGGAGGGCAGTCTGAATCTGCCGGATCCGAACCTGTTCGGCGGCGAGGTCCGGCTGAGGAAAGCGCGCGCCGAGGCGTGGGAGCCGGTCGCCGTGAGGCATGGGTACTCGGACAACAGCCGCGGGCTGGGCCTGGCGGACATGGCGGCGGCGGCGAAGTCGGGCCGGCCGCATCGCGCCTGCGGAGAACTTGCGCTCCACGTTCTGGAGATCATGCAGGCCCTTGGCGAAGCCTCCAGGGAAAGTTGCCATGTCGACATCATCAGCCGCTGCGAGCGGCCGGAGCCGATGCGGGAAGGGATTGCCTTCGGCGAACTCTGAACATCGAACGCCGAACGTCCAACGCTGAAGTGAAAGGCATTCCGAACTTCGGCGTTCGAAGTTCGACGTTGGGCGTTCCCTTTTACTCCTTCCCCGTCCAGCAATACGTGCACACCTGATCCGCGGGGAGGCCGATGGCTTCGATGAGGTCTTCGATTTTCTGGTACTTCAGCGTGGTGAGTCCGAGCCGCTTCCGGATGGACTCGATCATCGCGCAGTGCTTCTCGGAATCGGACCGGGCGTAGGTCTCGAGGTCCTTGTCATCCTGCCCTTCGAGCTCCTTGACGGCGCGGCGTCCCGCGAGATCGAGCACCGATCGCGAGCGGGAGAAGTTCAGGAACTTGCAGCCGAAGAGGAGCGGCGGGCAGGCTGGCCGCATATGCACTTCCTTCGCGCCGCTTTCGAAAAGCCGCTTGATGGTGTCCTGGAGCTGCGTGCCCCGCACGATCGAGTCCTCGAGGAACAACAGTCGCTTGTCCTTGATGATCTCGCGGATCGGGATCAGCTTCATCCGCGCGACGAGGTCGCGGATGCTCTGGTCCTGCGGCATGAAACTGCGCGGCCAGGTCGGCGTGTACTTGGCGAACGGCCGGCGGTAGGGGACCTTGACCTCGTTGGCGTAGCCGATCGCGTGGCCGACGCCCGAGTCCGGGATGCCGGCGACCATGTCGACCTTCACGTTGTCTTTCCTCGCGAGCACCGCGCCGCAGCGATTGCGCGCGTCCTCGACATTGATCCCTTCGTAGCTGGACGCGGGAAATCCGTAGTACACCCAGAGGAAGGCGCAGATCTGCATGCGTTTTCCGGGCGGCCGGCGTTGTTCCACGCCGTCCGCCGTGATCCGCACAATCTCGCCTGGCCCCAGGTCCCGCGTGACGGTATAGCCGAGGTTCGGAAATGCGCAGGTCTCCATGGTGACCGCGTGGGCCCCGTCCTTCTCGCCCAGGATCACCGGGGTGCGCCCCAGCCGGTCGCGCGCGGCGTAGATTCCCTGTTCCGTGAGGAGGAGGATCGAGGCCGATCCCTGCACCGCCTCCTGCGCTTTCCGGATGCCGTCTTCGAACGAGGCCTCCTGGTTGATCAGCGTGGCGATGATCTCCGTCGGATTGATCTCGTCGCCGCTCATTTCGGAGAAATGAGTCGTGCGCTTGCTGAACGCCTTCCTTGTCAGTTCCTCGGAGTTCTTGACGACACCCACCGTGACGATCGCGTACGTGCCGAGGTGCGAGCCGATGATCAGCGGCTGGTCCTCGTAATCGCTGATGATCCCGATGCCGGTGTTGCCGTGAAGACGCGCGACATCGTGCTCGAATTTCGAGCGGAACTGCGCGTTGGAAATGTCATGGATGAATCGCGAAATGGTCTTCGAATTCTGCACGGCGAGTCCGCCGCGCTTCGTACCGAGATGCGAGTGGTAGTCCGTCCCGTAGAAGAGATCCGTGACGCAATCCTGTTTTGAAGCCACGCCAAAAAAACCGCCCATGCGCTTGTTCCTCCTGGAAATTCAGAGCCTGCATCATATGACGGTGCGGTCGAACACGCAAGAAGAGCGCAGGGAATGAGCGCCGGAATTCGCGCAGGGGCTTCCGACAGAATCGTTTCGGACGCGTTGGCGCACGACAATTATGTAGGGTGGGCGACTTTGAAGTCGCAGAGGAGAGGAAGATGGTCCGAGAAGAGCACCTGGGGCGTTTCGAAGCGGGTGATGCGGATTTCCGGGCTGTGGAGGACGAAATCGAGTTCGCGTTTCGGCGCGTAACTGGGGTGCGTGGGCAGGTCCTTGGTGTTGGCGCTCTGGAGCCCGGAGGCCGCCAGGAACAGCTCGATTTCGTCGTCGCCCCACAGCGGATTGAAATCGCCGACGACAATCCGCGGCTTTTTCACATCCTTGATGATCTTGTAGAGATCGAAGAGCTGGCCGTGCCGGTGCCGGAACTTGAGCGACAGGTGGACGAGGAAGATCGTCAGGTTCTCCAGCTCCAACTCGATCACGAGTCGTTTCATGCCCTTCCGGAAGTAGTGGAACTTCTGTGTCTTGATCTTTTCCCGGGTCAGAAACGCGTTGACCTGCTTGTTGACGATCGGCAGCTTCCCGATGACGGACGAACTGCCGTACTTGGACTCGAAGATGTGATAGTGGCCGAGGGCCCTGCCGATGACGGACGCCTGGTTGAGCTTGCGGCTGCGGAACGAACCGCTGTCCACCTCGATCAGGCCAACGACGTCCGGCCTGTAAGACTTGATGAATGCGGTGATGTTTTCCAGGTTCTCGTCGGTGTGTCTGAGATAGCCGCCGAACGGGACGGGGAAGTGAAAGCCCGCGCCGGCGCCGGTGCCGTAGCGGATGTTATAGACCAAAAGCCTCATTCGAAGCGTAGATTACCCCCGGCCCGGAAAATCATCAAATGTGGTTTTCCAAACCTTGGACAACTTTCGCGCCGAATTTTCAAGGATTGGAAGAAATAGAACGCATGCGTCCGGCAACAGGCTCAGTAGACCTCGTCGTGCGATCCGATGTCCAGCAGGACGATCTCCTTTTCGGTCACACGGAGGATGAGCACCATCCTGTGGCTGTAAGTGAGGCTGACGGCCTGTTTTCCCCGGTGTTTGCCCTGCAACGCGTGCAGACGCAAGCGCGGCGAGCGAGGATCCTGTTCAAGCTGCTTCAGGACAGCTTCAAGCTCGCTGTCCAAGTCGGGATGCCGTCGTGTGAACTTCCGGGCCGTCCGCAGAAACGTTTCGGTCCAGAGAAGGTGGTACGCAGGCATCGATCAGTCGCCTTTGCGGATTTCGCGCATCAGCTGGGTGGCTGTCCCTCGCCGGACCCGGCCCGCTTGCAGGTCCGCATCCGACGACGCCAATCGTGCATCCGCAAGGTCGCTGAGCAGCTGCTGATAGTCGGATTCCGACAGGACTACGTATTGGGGCCGGCTTTCCTTGATGACGTGGACGGGGCCCTTGCCCGAGACATCGTCCACGGCTGAGATGCCGCGCCGCTTGATCTCTCCTGCTGGTATGGTGTTCATCATCTGTCCTCTATGCAGTACTAATATAAGTACTGTAAACAGTGCTGTCAATGGGAGGAGTTGTATGGCTAACGGCTGAAACTGCGGATTGCGCGAAGGGGAGGAGAACTCGCCCTCCATGTGCCTTCTGCGCCTTTTTGCGGCCAACTGCTTTCGTGGTTCTACTTTGCCTGTACGATCCCGATCATCTCCTCCAGTCGCGCGGTCGCGTCCGCGGACTTCAGTCGCGGGAACTTTCCGCAGGGCATGATGTAGTCGTTCTGACGCATCATCATGACTTTGTCGCCCTGAACTTCGATGGATTGAATTCCCTTCGTGGCGGCGAGGATGCGCAGGCGCGCGATCTTCAGCAGGCGCTCCAGCGGCTCCGGCAGGGGGCCGAACCGGTCGCGCAGCTCCTCCCGCAGGCGCTCGATCTCGGGTTCGGCCGCGGCTTGCGCGATCTTGCGGTACATCGTGACGCGCAGGTTTTCGTCTTCCATGAAGGAGGAGGGGATGACGGCGGATTGCGCGTGGTCCTCGGCCGCCGTCGAGAGCTCGATGAAGTCCAGCTTCACGGAGACTTCGATGATCGGCGGGACCTTCTCTCCCTTCAGCCCGGCAACGGTTCGTTTCAGCAGCTGGCAATAGAGGTCGAAGCCGACGGCCGCGATGTGGCCGCTCTGCTCGGAGCCGAGAAGGTTGCCGGCCCCGCGGATTTCCAGGTCGCGCAGGGCGAGCTTGAAACCCGCGCCGAGGCTCGAGTACCGCTTGATCGCGCCGATGCGCTTCCGCGCGGTGTCGAACAGCCGCCCGTGCCGCGGCAGGAGCAGGTAGGCGAACGCCTGGTGCTTATAGCGGCCGACGCGGCCGCGAAGCTGGTACAGGTCGGCCATGCCGAACCGGTCGGCGCGGTCGATCAGGATCGTGTTGACGTTCGGGATGTCCACGCCGCTTTCGATGATCGTCGTGCAGAGGAGCAGGTCGAATTCGCCGCGCACGAACTTGTGCATGATCGCGGCCAGCTCCTTCTCGTTCATCTGTCCGTGGCCGACACCGATTTTCGCCTCGGGCACCAGCTTGCGCAGGCGATCCTGCACGAAGTGGATGCTTTTGACGCGGTTGTGGAGATAGAACACCTGCCCGCCGCGGTTCAGCTCTCGCAGGATCGCCCCGCGCACGATCTCGTCCTCGTTCGGCGCGACGAGGGTCTCGATCGGCAGGCGCTCCTGCGGCGGCGTCTGGATCGTGCTCATGTC
>CALMZY010000303.1 GCA_937870865.1 uncultured Lentisphaerota bacterium
GAGACCATTTTGCCGAAAGGATAATAAACGTGGACCACTCTATCCTCGAAAAGGCGCTGAAGTATGTGAAGAACCACTGGCCGAAGGCGAAGCCGTCCTACGGCCTGATCTGCGGTTCCGGCTGGAGCGATGTTGTCGCCGCGTTCCGGGCAAAAGAGTCCATTGGATATGATCAAATCCCCGGGCTTGGGTCACCGGGCGTCGCGGGGCACGCGGGCCGTCTCGTCTGGGCCGTGAACAAGGGCCACGATACGCTGATCTTCCAGGGCCGCCGCCACTGGTACGAAGGCGAGGGCTGGACACCGGTGGCCATTCCCATCTACGTGCTGAAGCACCTGGGCGTATCGACGCTTGTTGTAACGAACGCGGCGGGCGGGATCCGGAAGGATCTCAAGCCCGGCGACCTCATGCTTCTCGAAGACCACATTAACCTCATCGGGAACAACGCGCTGATCGGAAAGCACAACGAGATCTGGGGGCCCCGGTTTCCCGACCAGTCCTGCGTGTACGACATCAAGCTGCGCCATCTCGCCGAAAAAGCCGCGAAGAAAGCGCACTTGAATTTGAAGCACGGCGTCTATCTTGCCGCCTCGGGCCCCGCCTACGAAACGCCGGCGGAGATTCGCGCGTACCGCATCCTCGGCGCGGACGCGGTGGGAATGTCCACGGTCCCGGAAGCCCTGCTCGCGCACGCGGCGGGTCTGCGCGTCATGGGGTTGTCCTGCATCACGAACTTTGCCGCGGGGATCACGAAGGAGCCTCTCACCCATGGGGAGGTCACGTCGGCAACCAGGGCCGCGATGCCGAAGATGAAGGCCCTGCTTTCCGAGTTCTGGAAGGAGTTGGCCCATGAATGAGATAAACCCGAAGAAGCTCTTGGAAGCCGCGGCGCACGTGATGGAAAAAGCGTATGCCCCCTATTCCAAGTTCAGGGTCGGCGCCGCCCTGATGACTGAAGACGGCGCGATCGTCACGGGATGCAACGTGGAAAACTCGTCGTTTGGACTGACGAATTGCGCGGAGAGGACGGCTGTCTTTTCCGCCATCGCGTCCGGGAAGATGAAGTTCACGGCGATTGCCATCGTCGCGGACGGAAACCAGAAGCCGTATCCCTGCGGCGCCTGCCGCCAGGTGCTTGCCGAGTTCTGTCCCCCGGATCTCCCTGTGTTTGTCGCCTCAAAGGGAAACCTGTCGACCTTCGAACATTCCACGCTCGGCGAACTCCTGCCGAAGACGTTTCGCCTGTAGTTTCTCTGGAAATCAAAACGCCCGGAAGGCAATACCTTCCGGGCGTTTCAAGTTGGTAGCGGGGGTTGGATTTGAACCAACGACCTTCAGGTTATGAGGGTGGCGGGCTACCGAGAATGTACTCAATGTCTTAGCAATATCGCGCATTCTGACCGAGCGTGTGGGTTGATGTGTGGGCTTTTCGGCTTGCGTTCGTCCGTCTTGTGCCACATCGTTCTCCATGTTTCGAGGAACCATCTTCAGGAGCGGAGAAC
>CALMZY010000304.1 GCA_937870865.1 uncultured Lentisphaerota bacterium
GATCAGAAGATATTAACCACGAAATACACGAAAGACACGAAAAGGGGAGACGATGAATTTGGTCCATGGGGAAGAAAGCTATGCGATCATCGGGGCGTGTTTTGAGGTGTACAAGGAAAAGGGGTGCGGGTTTTTGGAGCCCGTTTACCAAGACTGCCTGGAGATTGAACTGAGGCTTCGAAAGGTTCCGTTCATTGCGCAACTTGCGTTGCCTCTTTTCTATAAGGGCATTCCTCTGAAGCACTCTTATGTGCCTGATTTTATCTGCTTCGATAAAATTGTTTTGGAAATTAAGGCCGTCAGCCAGTTGGCGGATGAACACCGTGCCCAAGTGTTCAACTATTTAAAAGCTACAAACCATAAGCTGGGATTGCTCGTTAACTTCTCTCATTTCCCAAACATCGAATACGAGCGCATCGTTCTTTAATTTCCGTTTTCGTGTATTTCGTGTGTTTCGTGGTTAACCCTTTGTGTTGGAGATGGGTTTATGCTCCAGCCCATCATGCTATATGAATTCCCCCGCGCGATCGTTCACTTCGATGGCGACGCGTTCTTCGCGTCCGTCGAGCAGGCGATGGATCCGTCGCTGAAGGGCAAGCCGGTGGTGACGGGGAAGGAGCGGGGGATCATCGCGTGCGCGAGCTACGAGGCGAAGGCGCTCGGCGTGAAGCGCGGCATTCCCCTGCACGAGGCGGTGAAGATGTGCAGGCCGCTCATCGTCCTGCCGAGCGATTACGAAACGTACAGTCTCTATTCGAAGCGCATGTTTGACATCGCGCGGCGATTCACCCCGATGGTGGAGGAATATTCCATCGATGAGGGGTTTGCGGACATCTCCGGCCTGCGGCGCGTTTTCCACGCCTCGTACGAGGACATCGCGCGGCAGCTTCAGTCCAGCATCCGAGCAGAACTGGATATCACGGTCTCGGTGGGCTTGAGCCTTTCGAAAAGCCTGGCCAAGCTCGCGTCCAAGTTCCGGAAGCCGCGCGGCTTTACGGCGGTTGCCGGGAATCATATCCATCTATTCCTCGATCGGACGCCGTTGGAAAAGGTCTGGGGGTTCGGCCCCAACACGGTGCAGTTGTTGACCAAGCAGGGTCTGAAAACCGCCTATGATTTTGTCATGCGCCCCGAGAAATGGGCCGATCGCCTGATGGGCAAGGTGGGGCGGGATCTCTGGAACGAACTGCGCGGCAATGCCGTGTATCCCGTCGTGACCGAGGAGAAGTCGACGTATGCCACGGTCAGCAAGTGCAAGACGTTCACCTCGCCGTCGCGCAACCGCGAGTACGTCTACGCGCGGCTTCTCCGCAACATGGAGTCGGCCTTCATCAAGCTGCGGCGGCACAAGCTCCGCGCGCGCGTGATGGGGATTGCCCTTCGTTACCAGGATTTCAGCGAGGATGCGGTCGAGGCGGCGCTGAACCGGCCGACCTCTTCCGCGCAGGAGGCGGTTCCGCTGGTGAAAACCTTGTTCGACAGCATCTTTAAAGACGGCGCGGAATATCGGGCGGTCATGGTGGTGTTGGGAAAGCTGGAGCCGGACCGGGAGGAGCAGTTCGAGCTGTTCGAGGACAGGGTGCGGATCGACAAGATGATCGGCGCGTCAAAGGTCATCGACGAAGTGAACGGGATGTACGGGAAGCACAAGCTGAGCCTGGGCTCGTCGCTTTTCCTGAACCGCAACCGGAAGACCGCGCGGGACGCCTTGCCGTGGCGAAAGATCGATTTGCTGAAGGGGGAGAGCGCCCGCCAGCGGTTGAATCTTCCGCGGCTGGCGATAAAAGTGTAATTATAATCACGGAACACCTGGCGCACCGGAACTGCAACGCAACAAACGAAGAAAAGATAGAATTACGACGGAGATACGGAGAACGGACGGATCTTAACGCAAAGATTCGCAAAGAGGATAAACGGGCATCGCCTTGCTTGGCGATCTTCGCGACCTTTCTGTTAAAGTCTTCATTCCTCATCCGTGTTTATTCGTGTCCATCCGTGGTTGAAATTCTGTTGAAGAAAAATGGAAAACCTCGCTGACAGAATCCGCGTGGGGATTGCAGGATGGTCGTACCCGGACTGGGACGGGTACGTCTACGATCGCGGCGTGAAGGACAAACTGCGATTCATTGCCGGCTATGTGGACATGATCGAGATCAACAGCACGTTCTACCGCCCGCCGACGGAGAAGAACTCGGAATCGTGGCTGAGGCAGACGGCGGACCTGCCTGGGTTCTACTTCACCGCCAAGCTTCACCAGGAAATCACGCATGAGGGCGTGCTCGTCGACGACATGGTCCGGGCTTTTCACGAGGGATTTGCGCCGCTGACCGATGCGGGACGTCTGAAGCATCTGCTCGCGCAGTTCCGGTGGGATTTTGCGGACCAGCCGGAAACGCGGCAGCACCTCTCCGCCATCCACGAGAAATTCCGCGATATGCCGCAGCTTGTTCTGGAACTCCGGCACGCGTCTTGGCAATCGCCGCAGGCGCTGGAGTTTCTCGGGGGCTTGGGTGTGACGGTGGCGAATCTGGACTACCCGCTGGCGAAAAATTCCTTCAGCCTGCAGGAGTGCCGTGTCGGCCCCGACGGCTACCTGCGCCTGCACGGGCGGAACGCGGAGAAGTGGTTCGACAAAAAGGCGGGGCGCGACGAGACCTACAACTACTACTATTCGGCCAGGGAAATCGATGGCATCAAGGATCGGGCGCTGTCACTCGCGAAGACGTATCGAGCGCTGACGATCGTGGCGAACAATCACTACGAGGGAAAAGAAGTCGCGAACGCGCTTCAGATGAAAGCGTCGTTGAGCGGCAGGAAGGTGAAGGTTCCGCCGGCGCTTCTCGGGCGGTATCCCGATTTGAAGGCCATTGCAAAGCCCGACGCGGGGATGCTTTTTTAGCCTTTCCCGCCGCCGCCTTTCGGGCATACTTTCGGCGACTTTCAGGAGATTCATATGAGCAAGAAATTACTGTCGGCACTGATTCTGATCGCGTTGACGTTCATCGTCCTTCTGTTCAACCGGGGTTCTGTGGGGGTTGATCTCATTGTGACCAGCTTCAACGGGTTCAAGCCGCTCGTGTTCTTCGGCTTCACGGCTCTCGGTGTCGTCATCGGCGTTCTGCTGAAATAGGACCTGTTGCGGAGGCAGCCGATGTCATCCGCGATCGTCGAGCGCGCGGCCGAGTGTGTACGTCATGCCAGGCGGTTGGCCGTTCTCAGCGGCGCCGGCATTTCCACCGAATCGGGTATTCCCGATTTCCGCTCGCCGACCGGGCTGTACTCGGACGAGCGGAATGCCAATGTGTTCGATATTGCTTCCTTCCGGGCGGACCCGTCAGCGTTCTACCGCTTTGCGGCCCGGTTTTATCCGATGGTGGCTTCGGCAGAGCCGAATGCGGCGCATCGCGTGCTGGCCAAATGGGAAGCCGGCGGCAGGGATGTGCGCATCGCGACGCAGAACATCGACGATCTGCATCAGCGGGCAGGTTCGACCCGCGTCTTTCCCGTGCACGGGACGGTACGAACCAGCACGTGTCAGCAGTGCGGAAAGACCTGCGATTCAAAGAGCCTGGCCCCGGAGGTCGTCGCGGGAAGGATTCCGTTGTGCAAATGCGGCGGGGTCTTCAAGCCGGACATCACTTTTTTTGGGGAACTGCTTCCGGAGCAGGCGTGGGAAGACGCCGCCGCGGCCATGTCCCGGGCAGACGTGGTCATGGTGCTGGGCTCCAGCCTGTCGGTCTACCCGGCGGCTTCGTTGCCGGATCGGCGGCCTCCATCGAGCCGGTTGATCATCGTCAACCGGGCCGCCACGCATCTCGACGGCGCGGCCGATGTCGTCAGCCGGGACAACCTGGCGGAGTTCATGGAGGAGCTGGACAGGCGGGTCTGACGGTTCCGCCGAAATCGCGGGCTCTTACTTGGCTTTTCAGCCATGCTTTGTTACAGGTGTAGCCGTTCGCGGCAGCGTGATGGATCGCTTCGCCCATGAGAAGGTTCAGTCTTGCCATTGTGCTACTCTGTTGCGTGTGTCAGGCCTTCGGCTTTGACAAGGCGCGGGAGTTCGACTTCGGGTTTGTGGCCAGCCGTCTGGCCGACCCGGACGGAAACATGCGGCTCAAGATTCTCGGCCCGATCTACGAGCGGGCCTGCGCGACCAACGGGGCGCAATTGCGCGCGGTCCGGCCCTTCTACAGTTCCTTCACCGATCCGGCCACCGAGCGGCACAGGAAAGACATGCTGTGGCCGATTGCCTCATCCACGCAGTTCCGGAAGGAGTTCCGGTGGCGGTTTCTCCTGACGTGGTACACCGATTTCGACCGCACCGATCCAAAATCCAGGTACCGCCTGTGGGCTTTCCTTCTGTACTTCCAAGGGCGGGACAAGGACCGGAACCCGTACATGGCCCTGTTCCCTGTCGGCGGGAAAGTCTGCGATATTCTCGGTCGTGATGAGATCAGGTTCGTCCTGTTTCCCGTTTATGCGCGCAGCCATATCAACGAAGTGGAGACGAAGGATGTCCTCTGGCCGATCTACTCGCGCACGGAGGGGAAGGGGATCTACCGCTTCAGGGTCTTTCCGTTCTACGGCCGGAATTACCATCGCGACCGATTCGAAAAGCGCTTCATCCTGTGGCCGTTCTGGACGTGGGGCCACTACAAGTACCCGCGCGCTTCAGGCACGGCGTACATCCTGTGGCCGCTGTGGGGCCATTTCGACCTGGAAGACCAGAAGTCGTGGCTCTTCATTCCGCCCCTGATTCGCTTCTCCTCCGGCCAGCGCATGAACTACAACTACTGCCCGTGGCCGGTCGTGCAATGGAGCTCCGGCGAGATCGAGAAGTTCTACCTCTGGCCGCTCTGGGGAAAGAAGACCATGCACAGCGTCCGGAGCGCGTTCTTCCTGTGGCCTGTTTTCCGGACGGAGCAGATCGACCGGGGCGATCTGTACAGCCAGCGGTTCCTGGCCCTGCCGTTCATTCATTCGGAGGTGCGCAAGGAGCGTTCTCACGAACCCGGCGTGAAAAACAGCGTGGTTGCGCGGTATCACAAGATATGGCCGTTGATGTCCTACATGCAGGAGGGCGGGAACAAACGTTTCCGTGTGCTGGAGCTCTGGCCGCTGCGGAACACGGGGCCGGTGGAACGGGAGTACGCGCCGATCTGGACGCTCTACACGCATACGCTGATGGGGGACTCCTACGACGACGAACTGCTCTGGGGCTTGTACCGGTGCCGAAAGCGGGGCGCGGACTACCGGTCCGTTTCCCTGTTCCCGGTGGTTTCCTGGACAAGGGACGACCGTGACGGGAACCGGCGCGAATGGTCTATTTTGAAGGGCCTGCTGGGATACAAGCGAGACGGTACACAAAAGTCAGTGCGCGTGCTATATTTGCTGAACTTTGGCGGCAAGGAGAAGAAGCCATAATCACACGCGAACCAGAATATTTTGAGCCGTCCATCAACTTCTTCCAGAGCCTCGGACGGCGAATCCTGCTTTCCTGCCGGAACGTCGGCCGGGGCATGGTCCTTCTGTTCGAAGCAATCGTGTTCACGAGATATGCGTTTTCGAAGCAGTCGCGGGAAGCCGTTCTTCACCAGCTTTTCCTGACCGGCATCAAGAGCCTGGGCGTGATCACCGTGGTGGCGGTGTTCACCGGTATGATCCTCGCCCTGCAGACGGGCCTTGAACTGCGGCGGTTTGGTCAGGAGGTCAACATCGGCACGGCCGTGACCGTGGTCATGCTGCGGGAAATGGGTCCCTTCATGACGGGCCTGATCATCGCGGCCAGCGTGGGATCGGCCATCGCGGCGCAATTGGGGACGATGGTGGTCTCGGAGGAAGTCGCCGCGCTGGAGATCATGTCCATCAACCCCGTGCGTTTCCTGGTCATGCCGCGGCTGGTCGCGCTGGCCATCATGATGCCGATCCTGACCATCTACACGAATATCATCGGCATCGTTGGCGGTGCGATCGTGGGCTACACCCAGCTGGGAGTCTCCCTGACGGCCTATTTCGACAATGCGACGCAATATGCGGAGAACAAGGAGCTGTACGTGGGCCTTCTCAAGGCGTTGCTGTTCGGCCTGATCATCACGGCGGTGTCCTGTCACCAGGGCTTTGCGACCACGGAAGGCGCCGTGGGAGTGGGGCGCGCAACGCGGAAAACGGTGATCATTTCGTTCCTGACGATCCTGGTTGTCGGCTACATGGTCACGAGGCTTTTCTACAAATGATCCGGTTCGACAAGGTGCATAAGAAGCTGGGCGGCCGCGTTGTACTCGACGGCGTCGATTTCGAAATCGGGGACAACGAGACGTTTGTCATCATCGGAACGTCGGGAGCCGGCAAGAGCGTGACCCTCAAGCACATGGTCCGCCTTCTGACGCCGGACAGCGGGCGCGTGTGGATTGGCGACGATATTGTCAGCGAGGCTTCGGGCGCCGATCTCGAGAGAATCCGCGACCGTTTCGGTTTTCTGTTCCAGGGCGCGGCGCTTCTTCAATGGCTGAACGTGGGCGACAACGTGGCCCTGCCGCTGCGAGAGAAGACGTCGAAGAGTGAGACGGAAGTCGATCGTCTGGTGAACGAGAAGTTGAAGTTGGTCGGGCTGAAGAACGTGGTCGACCGGTATCCTTCGGACCTTTCCGGCGGCATGCGCAAACGCGTCGGACTGGCCCGCGCCATCGTCATGTCGCCCGAGATCATTCTGTATGACGAGCCGACGTCAGGCCTGGATCCGGTGACCTCGCGGACCATAGACAACCTGATCGACAGCCTGCGGAAGGAACTGGGCGTGACCAGCGTGGTGGTCACGCACGATCTGCACAGCGCGCTTGCGATCGGCACCCGGATTGCCATGCTCCACCAGGGCCGGATTGTTGAAGTATCGACCCCGGCGGACTTCGTGAAGTCGAGGAATGAGGTTGTGAAAAGTTTTCTTGAAGCCCAATATATCACCAAACACGGTGTGTGGGAGAAGGCGGTGAAAGATGAAGCGTAGCAGACTGCAGGAAACCTCCATGGAAGTGACGGTCGGCGCCTTCATGTTCATGATTCTGCTGGCGCTGGGTTTTTTCACCATCGTGTTGAGCCGCGAGAATATTTTCAGCGCGACCTACCGCGTTGAGGTTCTTTTCGATAACGTGAAAGGCCTGCGGGAGGGCGACAACGTCTTTGTCCGGGGCGTGTCCGTCGGCAAGATCAAAAGCCTGCAAATCCGGCCGGATGGAGTGCACGTCGGGGTAAACCTGGAACAGCCGGTGGAACTGCACGAGGACTATGCCATCGAAATCCTGCCGTCTTCCGTCCTGGGCGGAAGATACCTGAATATCTACGAGGGATCTCATTCGGCACCGGAAATGCCCAAGGGCGCGGTGATCAAGGGCGTGACGCCCGTGGATTTGATCGACGAGGCCACGAAAACGACGCAGATGATCAAGAAGGCGCTGGATGAAGGCAAGATCATCGACAACCTGAAGTCCACCATGGCGCAGTTGAACGAAGTGACGGCCAAATTGAGCAAGGGAGAGGGAACGATCGGCAAACTGATGTCGGATGACCAGGTGTATAATGACCTGCACGAGATCACTTCCAACCTGAAGGATATCAGCGATCGGGCCGCCAAGGGCAAGGGCAGCATCGGCAAACTGCTGTCCGAGGATGACCAGCTCTACAACAACCTTCTGGAGGCCTCCGCCTCCATCAAGAGCATCTCCGCTTCCATCGAGAAGGGAGAGGGGACGGTCGGCAAACTGGTCAAGGACGACAAGCTGTACGAGGAGGCGAAAATCACCCTTCACGAGATACGCGCGGCGATCGACGATTTCAGGGAGTCGGCCCCGATCACCACGTTCAGCAGCATCTTTTTCGGCGCTTTTTGACGAGCCCGTGGATCACATTAGAGGAGAACCTTCATGCGAATGAAATGGACAAAGGCGGTCGCACTTCTTCTGATTCCGGCGCTGCTGATGCTGGTCATGCCGTCCACGTGCGAAGCGGGGGATTTCTCGGACAACAGTTCGGAGGGCGCTGCGATCACGATCGGTCTCTTTGCCGCCGTGATTGCGGTCCTGTTCATCGTGAGCTTCAAGACCGATGTGGACAATGTGATGTCGAAGAATCAGAAACAGCAACTGCCGAGACAGGACGATTCGCTGGCGGAAAGTCTCTCCCTGGTGCTCGAGCCTTCGAGGACAAGCCCGACGGAACACAACCTGGCGGAATGTTCCGAGTTTGATCTGGCGAGCGGCCTGAACGTCGGCGTCCGGGTCCAGTTCTAGCTTAACTACGGTAGTTCGGCGCTTCCTTGGTGATCTTCACGTCGTGCGCGTGGCCTTCGGTCACGCCGGCCGGAGAGATTCGAACGAACTTGCCGCGCGATTTCAGTTCCTGCAAATTCCGGACCCCGCAGTAGCCGAGAGCCAGTCTCAACCCGCCGGAGAACTGCGTCATGACCTTATCGACGGTGCCGGCGTACGCGACCATGCCCTCGACACCCTGCGGAACGAGATCGTCCGGCGCCACGTCGTCCTGGTGGTAGCGCCTGCGGCTGCCTTGACCGGAGGTCATCGCAGCAAGGCTTCCCATGCCGCGGTACGTCACGTACTGTCGGCCCTGGTAAATGACCTTCTCGCCGGGGCTTTCCTCGGTGCCGGCCAGGATCGACCCCATCATGACCGTGTCCGCGCCGGCCACGATGGCCTTCGTGACGTCCCCGGAGTGCCGGATACCGCCGTCGGCGATGATCGGGATGCTCCCGTCGAGCGCCTTGGCGCAGTCGTAAATCGCGGAGATCTGCGGCACGCCGACGCCCGTGACGATGCGCGTGGTGCAGATGGAGCCGGGGCCGATGCCGACCTTGACGGCATCCGCGCCGGCATCGCGAAGGGCAACGGCCGCTTCTCCCGTGGCAATGTTGCCGGCCACGACGTCGATCTCCGGGTAGTTCTTCTTAACCCACTTCGTGATTTCAACGACGCCCTGCGAATGCCCGTGCGACGTGTCCACAACCACCACGTCAATATGGCTCGAGGCAAGGATGGCGACGCGCTCCTCGTCGTGAGGGGCGATTGCGGCGCCCACTCGCAGGCGGTACTGGCTGTCGCGGTTGAACATCGGTTTGACGTTCTGGATCAGAGTCTGAACATCGGAGAAGCTGTACAGGCCGACCAGTTTCCCGTTTTCGACCAGGGGAAGCTTGCCGATCTTGTTTTTCTGCATGATGTCGTAGGCCTGCTGCAGCGTGGTGCCCTTGGGTGCCGTGATCACGTGGGTGGTCATGATCGACGAAACCGGCACGTCCTCGTTGCGGGCGAACTTGATGTCCGCCGCGGTCACAATGCCGACGACCTTGTCGCTCGAATCGAGAATGGGGAAACCGCTGAAAGTATATCCCTTGGATCGGCGCACGTCAGAGACGGTGCGGAGGGTGTCGGAGTCGCGGAAGGTCACGGGGTGCTCGATCAGGCCGTTCAGGTGGTGCTTGACCGTTCGGACGATCTCCGTCTGCTGTTCCGGCGTAAGATTCCGGTGAACGATGCCGATGCCTCCCAGCATCGCCATGGCAATGGCCATGCGGGCCTCCGTCACGGTATCCATGGCCGCGCTGACGAAGGGGATGTTGACGGCGATGCGTGATGAGAACTTGCTGGTCAGATCCGTCTCGTTCGGAAGAAAATCGGCATATTGAGTGACCAGCGTGATGTCGTCAAACGTCAGGCCTTCGTGCGGGAACGACTTCATGAAATCGTCGAGATGCTTGTTCCTGCTCATGGCTTCGCCTCTCTTTTTGGGTTCGATAAAATGACCCCAAAAACGCCACGAGTCAATAAGAAGTGATGTGAATATCACCCCGCCGGCGAGAGAAGCTTCTGCTCGATCCGATCGATCCGGTCGATCACCTTGCGCACGTACGCGCGCTTCTCGCTGTAGCTGCGAGGGAAGAAACTGCCCTTGAAGCCGGCGACAACGAGGTTGCGCATCTGGTGCGGGGTGAGGGGAATGTTGTCCGCGACCAACTGCAGTTCCTTGCAGACCGTCGTGTCCGAGACCAGCCGGTTGTCGGTGCAGATCGAGACGGACAGACCGTGTTTGATCATCTGGGAGAGCGGATGATCGGACACGCGCTTGATCGAGGGCGTGGTTTGAAGGTTGCTGGTGAGGCAGACTTCAACGCCGATGCGCTGGCTGGCGATATACTCGGCGAGATTCCGCACGTACGCATGATGATCCTCGATCGAGGGGTCCTGGATCATGTCCGCGGCAAAAAGGAAGGTCCCGTGGCCGATGCGGTTGGCGTAGCATTCCGTGATGGCCTGGAAGATGGACTCGGGGCCGTACGCCTCGCCGGCGTGGACGGTTTTCCTGATGAAGTGTTCGTGCGCGTACTGGTAGGCCGTCTTGTGCACCTCGGCGGGGTAGCCCGCTTCCTCGCCGGCGAGGTCGAAGCCGACGACCGGCAATCCTTCCTGGTGGAACAGCTCCGCGGCCGCGCGCGCCATTTCCAGCGAGGCCTGGGCGAATATCTCCTTCCGCGGCGCGTAGGACATCACGTTGAGAATCTGCGCGTAGTAGGGAGACATGTGCTCGTTGAACGATCTCATGGCGCAGGCAATAATCCCGCATTCGAAGGGAATGTCCTCTCCCTGCGTCACTGCCGTGGACAGGTTGTGCTGTTTCTTCGCGCGCTCAAGGCCGCGGCAGACCGCGGTCACCACCTGGCTGATGGTGAAATCCTTGCGGCAGTGCAACTGCGGCGCGAACCGCACTTCGATGTACCGGACGCCTTCCTCGATGTTGTCCTCAGCCAGTTCGCACGCCACCCGTTCGAGGTTCTCAGGCGTCTGGAGGACTCCACAGGTATAGGTGAACCCTTTCAGGTACTCCGGAAGATCTTTGTATGCGCTCTTAAAAACAAGTTCCTTGAGGCCCGCCACCTCGGTGGACGGCAGCTTGATCCCGGAGGTCTTCGCGAGTTCGATCAGGGTGGGGATTCTGAGGGACCCGTCAAGGTGCACGTGCAGGTCGGTCTTGGGAATCTGGCGGATAAACTCCGGGGTGATCTTTGCGTTCACTTTTTCCTCCGTCGTCCGGTCCCGGTCGATCTTTGCTTTTCCGAACCATACTTCACTTTCAGCGCGCCCGCAATAGCGCGATGGCGGGATGGGCGATTCGGCGGTGGTCCGTCGCGCGCCCGTATTGTAGAATCCCGGACCATGCTCGTTGTTCAGACACAGAAACTCGACCCCTGGCGCAATCTCGCGCTGGAGGAGCTGTGTCTCGACCGCGCGGGAAGGGATGGGCGGATCCTGTTCCTGTGGCAGAGTTCCGACGCGGTCATCATCGGCAAGAACCAGAACCCGTGGCTTGAGTGTTCTCTTCCCGATATGGAGAAGGACGGCGTGAAACTGGCCCGCCGGCTTTCGGGCGGCGGCGCGGTCTTTCACGATGCGGGCAACCTGAATTTCGCGTTTGTCGTGCCCCGGCGGGAGTACAAGGACGGGACCATCTTCGACATCGTGATCGCTGCTCTGAAACGCTGTGGCGTCGAGGCGGTGCGGATGGGTAAGAACAGCCTGGGGGTCCATGGCCGCAAGATTTCAGGCAACGCGTTCTGCTATCGGCGCGATAGCGTTCTCCACCACGGCACGCTCTTGGTCGCGGCTGACGTAGAGAAGATGAAGCGGTGTCTGTCGTGCAGGCACCGCGGCATTCATTCAAAGGCCATACGCTCCAATCCAGCTCCGGTGGTGAATCTGCGGGATGTGTCGGACGCGATTACCGTGCCGCGATTGGCCGCGGCGATAGCGGAAGCCGCGGTTGACCATGGGCGGCAGGAAATCGCATGGGGCGGAGAGGAGCTGTTCGACTCTCCATGCCTGGAACAGATCGAAAAGAAGTACGCCTCGTGGGAATGGCGGTTCGGCATGACGCCGCCGTTCGATGTCGAAATGACATCGCGTTTCAGCTGGGGCGAGGCCCGAGTCGGGTTTCGCGTGGAGAAGGCGGTTGTGCGTCAGTCGACGGTCGAACTCCAGGGCGACTACCAGCCCATCAGTTCCGTGATCAGCCAGGGCCTGCCCGGTGTCCGCTTCTCCGAGGCCGACCTTGTCGACTGTCTCGGCAAGCAGACCCCCGCGTTCAAGAAGGCCGATGCCGTTGAGTTTGCCCGATGGCTGGTCGGATCGTGAGGAACGACCGTTACTTTTCCCTTCGCCGGAACACGTGCGTGCAGTGGCCGTAGTAGGCCTCGGCGGATTCCATGATCGTTTCCGACAACGTGGGGTGGGGGTGAATGGTCAATGCCAGGTCCTTGGCGGTTGAACCCATCTCGATGGCCAGCCCGCATTCGGCGATCAGTTCGCCTGCGCCGGGGCCGCATATGCCCACGCCGAGGACGCGCTCCGTCGTCGGATCGACGACCAGTTTCGTGACGCCATCCGTCCGGTTGAGCGTAGTGCACCGCCCGGACGCGGCCCAGGGGAATCGTGACACCTTGAAGGGGATCTTGTCGCGCTCGGCCTGGGCTTCCGTCAGTCCGCACCAGGCGATTTCCGGGTCCGTGAACACAACGCCCGGGATCGCGCGGGGCTCAAAGACGGACTTCTTTCCGAGAATGGCTTCCACCGCGACGCGCCCCTCGTGCGTCGCCTTGTGCGCGAGCATGGGTTCGCCCGCGACGTCGCCGATGGCAAAAATCGATGGCTCGGCCGTGCGGCGCTGGCCATCCACCTGGATGAATCCTTTCGCATCGATCTGGACCTTGGTCTTCTCGAGCCCCAGGTCGGCCGAGTTCGGCTTGCGGCCTACGGAGACCAGAACGCGATCGAACGACTGCTCGACCTGCTTTGCATCGGGCCCTTCCAGTTTCACGCGGATGCCGTTTCCGTCGTCCTTGATCTCGACGACCTTCGTGCTGAGCATGATGGAGGCAAACAGCTTCTCCAGCCGCTTGGCCAGCGGGCTCACCAAGTCCCGGTCCGCGCCCGGGAGAAGGCCCGGCAGCATTTCGACCACGCTCACCTTCGTCCCGAGTGTCGCGTAGGCGTAGCCGAGTTCAAGGCCGATGTACCCCCCGCCGATAATGAGCATGGTGCCCGGGATCGTCTCGAGGCTGAGCGCGCCCGTCGAATCCCAGATGCGGGGCGAATTCGGAAGTCCGGGGATTGTCGCGGGCCGGGACCCGGAGGCGAGAATGGCGTGCTGAAAGGCGACACGTTCTTCGGCCCCATCCGGCTTTGTGACGAGCACAGTGTGGGCGTCGCTGAGTTTCGCGCGACCGCGGATGTAGTTGATCCTGCGTTGCGTGGTCAGTTGCCCCAAGCCGTCCGTGAGTTTCTTCACCACGCGCTTTTTCCATTCGCGCATCTTCTCGATGTTCACGCCGGGTTCGGCAAAGGTGACGCCAAGACGCGACGCTTCCCTCGCCTCGGTCATGATCTTCGCAATGTGAAGTATCGATTTGGACGGGATGCATCCGCGGTACAGGCAGACGCCGCCGGGATTGGCTTCCTGGTCAATGAGCGTGACGTCCATGCCCGAGTCGGCCGCGTAGAATGCGGCGGGATAGCCGCCGGGACCCGCACCAATCACCACGAGTTGTTTTGTGCTCATCGTTCAGCCTTCCAAGGGGATCATCAACGGTTCTTCGATGGCTTCCACGATCCAGCGCAGGAATCGCGCGCCGTCCGCGCCGTCGATCAGTCGGTGGTCGTAGGAAAGGGAGAGAGGGAGCATGAGCCTCGGCTGGCAGCATCCGTCTTTCCCCTGGAAAGTCGGCTCGAGCCGGGCTCGTCCCACGCCGAGGATCGCTACTTCCGGGAAGTTCACGATCGGCGTGAAATGCGTGCCGCCGATGCCGCCGAGGTTTGTAATCGTGAATGAGCCGCCCTGAAGATCGTCCAGCGCGATCTTGCCGGAACGCGCCTTGTCCGCCAACTGCGTCATCTCGGCCGCGATCTGGACGATGTTCTTCCTGTCCGCATCGCGGATCACCGGCACGAGCAGGCCTCGCTCCGTATCCACCGCCAGGCCGACATGGAAGTACTTCTTCAGAACGACCTCGCCCTTCGCCATGTCGATGCTGGCGTTGAACTTCGGGAAGACCTTCAGCGCCGCGGCCACGATCTTGACGAGGATCGCCGTCACGGTCAGTTTGCCGCCGGCCTTCTCGGCCTTGGCCGCGAGTTTCTTGCGCCGCTCTTCGAGGTCAGTGATGTTGGCCCAGTCGAACTGCGTGACGTGCGGGATGGACGTCCAGGCCAGCGCCATGTGCTCGGCGGTCTTCTTCCGCACGTTGCTCATGGGCTCACGGGAGACGGACCCCCACTTTGAAAAATCGGGAAGTTCGACGGCGGGGATTGCGCCCGCGGGCTTCGAGGTCAGAAGCTGCTTCGCGTACTTCTTCACATCCTCGATGGAAATGCGCCCGCCGGCCTCGGTGCCGGGCACTTGGCTGATCTCCACGCCGATCTCGCGCGCGAACTGCCGCACGGACGGCGCTGCGGCGACGGGAACCTGCGAAGACGGCGCAGGGGCAGGGGATTCAGCCGGCTTCTCAGCCGGTCTTTCGAGGGCGGGCTTCACCTCCCTGGGAGGCGGTGGGGGCGCGGATTGAGCGACCGGTGCGGACTGCGCCGGCGATGAAGCTTCCCCTTCCAGGGTCAGGATCAGTTGCCCGACGGATGCCTTTTCGCCCGGCTTGATGTGGACCTGAGCGACTTTCCCCGCGACAGAGGAGGGGACTTCCACGACCGCTTTATCCGTTTCCATTTCGAGGACGGGTTGTTCGATGGCGATGACATCGCCGGGCGACACCAGGACTTTCACCACATCGCCGGATTTGATTTTCTCGCCCAGTTCGGGAAGTCGGAATTCAATGGCCATCTCGTGCCCTCCGTTCTACGAGTTCAAGGGATTGCGTTTCTCGGGGTTGATGTTGAATGTCTTCATCGCCTGGGAGACGACATCCGGTGTGATCTTGCCGTCCCAGGCCAGGTAGGAAAGGGTCGCCACGGCAATGTAGCGCGCGTCCACTTCGAAGAAGTCGCGCAAGGCGTCGCGTCCATCGCTTCGGCCGAACCCATCCGTGCCCAGTGCGAGAAGCTTCCGGGGCATCCATCGGCAAATGGAGTCAGGCAGAACCTTCAGGTAATCCGAGGCCGCGATGATGGGCCCCTGGGTGTTGCCCAGGCACTGCGAAACATACGGAACACGGGGCTGCTCCGTCGGGTGCAGGACGTTCCATCGTTCCGCCTCGAGCGCGTCCCGATGGAGTTCCTTGTAGCTTGTGACGGACCAGACATCGGCGGCGACGTTGAACTGCTCGGCGAGAATCTTCTGCGCTTTGACCGCCTCGTTGAGGATTGCCCCGCTGGCGAGGATTTGCGCCGGGTGCCCGCCCTTGTTTCCGGCCTCCGTGAGCCTGTACAGGCCGCGCAGGATACCGTCTCGCGCCCCGGCGGGCATCGCCGGCTGCGCGTAGTTCTCGTTCATGACGGTCAGGTAGTAGAAAACGTCGTCGCGCTTTTCGTACATCCGCCGGATGCCTTCCTGCACGATCACCGCGATTTCGTAGGCATAGGCCGGATCGTAGGCCATGAGATTCGGCACGGGCAGGGCCAGCACGTGGCTGTTCCCGTCCTGGTGCTGGAGACCCTCGCCCGCGAGAGTCGTCCGCCCGGCCGTCCCCCCGACGAGAAAGCCCTTGCACCGTGAATCGCCGGCCGCCCAGATCAGGTCGCCGACGCGCTGGAACCCGAACATGGAATAGAAGATGAAGAAGGGGATCATGTTGATCCCGTGATTCGCGTACGCCGTGCCGGCGGCGAGGAACGACGACATCGCGCCGGCTTCGTTGATGCCCTCCTCGAGGATCTGCCCGTTACGGATCTCCTTGTAGTAAAGGAGGCTGTCCTTGTCGACCGGCTCGTAAAGCTGGCCCGGGTGGGAGTAGATGCCGCACTGGCGGAACAGCGCCTCCATGCCGAACGTGCGCGCCTCGTCCGGAACGATCGGCACGATCAGCTTGCCGAGTTCGGGATCGCGAAGGAGCTTTGCCAGGATGCGGACGAAGGCCATCGTTGTGGAAACTTCCCGCCCTGCGGTGCCGTCAATGAACTCCTTGAAAACGTCATCCTCCGGCGTCCTGACGACAACCGTGGTGGGTTTGCGTTCGGGCAGGTGCCCGCCGAGGGAGGCCCTGCGTTCCTTCAAGTACTGCATCTCCGGGCTGTCTTCGGGCGGACGGTAGAACGGGACCTTCGCGATGTCGTCGTCGGAAATCGGGATGCCGAACCGCGAACGGAACTCGCGGAGTTCGTCTTCGTTCATCTTCTTCTGCTGGTGCGTGATGTTCTTGCCCTCTCCGCTCTCGCCCAGGCCGTAGCCCTTGATCGTCTTGGCGAGGATCACCGTGGGAGACCCTTTGTTCTCCACGGCCGCCTTGTATGCCGCGTACACCTTCTCCGGATCGTGCCCGCCGCGGCGCATCTTCCGAAGCTGTTCGTCGGACAGATGGCCCACCATGTCCAGAAGTTGGGGATGCGCGCCGAAGAAATCCTTGCGGATGTAGTCGCCGCTTTCGACGACATACTTCTGGTACTGACCGTCGACCACTTCGCCCATGCGCTTCGCGAGGAGTCCGTCCTTGTCCTTCGCGAGCAGGGGATCCCAGTCCGCCCCCCAGAGCACCTTGATCACGTTCCAGCCGGCGCCGCGGAAGATCGCTTCGAGTTCCTGGATAATCTTGGCGTTGCCGCGGACAGGCCCGTCGAGCCGCTGGAGGTTGCAGTTGATGACGAAGATCAGGTTGTCCAGCTTCTCACGCGACGCGAGGGTGATCGCGCCGAGCGATTCGGGTTCGTCGGTCTCGCCGTCGCCCAAAAATGCCCAGACCTTCTGGCTGCCGGGCTCCTTGAGGCCCCGATCCTCCAGGTAGCGGATGAACCGCGCATGGTAGATGGCGGTGATCGGGCCGAGGCCCATGGAGACCGTCGGGAACTGCCAGAAATGCGGCATCAGCCACGGATGCGGATAGGAGGACAAGCCCGGCTTGTCGTGAAGTTCGTGCCGGAAGTTGCCGATCTGTTCGATTGAAAGCCGGCCCTCGAGAAACGCGCGGGCGTAGATGCCGGGCGAGGCGTGGCCCTGGAAGTACACCATGTCGCCGGGCTGGGTGTCTGTGCGGCCGCGGAAGAAATGATTGAAGCCGACTTCATACAGCGTTGCCGCGGAAGCGTAGGTCGAGATATGGCCGCCAATGCCTTCCTCCTCGCGGTTCGCGCGCACGACCATGGCCATGGCATTCCAGCGGATGATGCTCTTGATGCGGCGCTCGATCTCGCGATTGCCGGGGTAGGGCGGCTGTTCGTCCGTGGGTATCGTGTTGAGATACGGCGTGTTGGCGGAAAAAGGCATCGCCACGCCGGCGTGGGCGGCGTGAATCTGCAGTTCCCGGAGAACCTGTTGTGCGCGACCCGGCCCCGAACGTTTCAGCAGGTCGTGAAACGATTCGATCCAGTCCTGCATCTCCAGAGCATCGGCGTTTGAAGAGAAGTCGTTCATCGGACATTCCTCGCACTATGTTTTGGAGCAAGTGTCTGGAACATAATGCATAAACAAGGGCCCTTCAAACTAGAAACTGGAAAGTTTGTTTCGAATAGGGTATCCGTGCAAACGATGAACGACGACAAGTGCAGGGCTCGCATGGGCGTGGGTCATTGGATTGCGCTTGCCGCGTGCGCACTCCTGTTCGTTTCGCTCCGCGCATCGTGGATCGGACACCTGCTGACCTTCGACGAGGCCGCCAATCTTTGTGGCATCCGCGCCTTTGTGGGCGGGGGTCTGGATTACTGGACGAAGTGGTTTTGGCATCACCCCCCGCTGTTCGGCACACTACTGCTCCTGGCCAAGCCGCTGGAAGCCGGATTCGCGGAACGGGCCGAATGGCTCATGATGTGCGTTTCAGTCCTGAACCTGGTCATGCTGTTTGTCCTGACGCGCATTTCGTTTGGCACGGCGCCTGCCCTGTGGGTCGCGTTCTGTTTTGCCGTGATGCCGGCCGCCCGGTTCTACGACCTCTGGCTCAAACAGGATTCCCTCACCGTGCTGTTCGGGCTTGTTGCCGTTTACGCCTTCTACAAGGACCGCCCGCTGTTCAGCGGATTGGCGTTGGGTTGTTCCTTCCTGGCCAAGGAGATGGCGATGTTCTATGCCGCGGGCATCGCCGTCCTCTGGTTCCTGCAGTCGCCCAAGGTCCGCCGGGTCCGGGATCTGCTGCTGGTGGTCGTTGTCACGTTTGCCACGGCGGCGTGGTGGTACTTCCTGTTCAGCATCTCGATCCAGTACTTCATCGCGTTCGCGACGAATTCGTCGACCCGCTGGACCGACGTGGAAACGTGGACGCAGCCGTGGTACTACTTCATCCGCAAGCTGCCCCTGGATATCGGATTCGCGGGCGTCCTTCTCTGTGTCGCGGGACTGCTTTTTCTGGCTCTCGATTTTCGCCGGCGGTTCGCGCTTAAGCCGTGGGCCGAGCGAACGCTGGACGATGTCATGCCTGTGTGGTTCCTGCCGGTGCTGCTCGTCGGCTACTTCCTATTCAGCCTCTCGCGCGGCAAGGCGGCCTGGTTCACCGGCACGCTGTATCCGCTGCTCGCGGTGCCGATGGGGCTCGGCGTGTACGCCGTCCTGCGGATCGTCGAGAAAGCCGTTCAAAGAATCGCGCGCCGGTCTCCTGGTGTTTCGCCCGGATGGCCGCGCGCGGCCTCCGCCGCCGTGGCCGCCGCCGTCGCGTTGCCGGTGGTGATCGGGGGCTGGAACGCCGACTATGAGCAGTACCTGCGCAAGCAGTCGTATTGGACGTGGTGGGGCGCGAACAATTCGCGCAACGCGGCGCTGATGATGAACCGGCTGGTGAAGGACGGCGAGCGAATCCTGATCACGCCGATGCACTACTGGGCCCTGCCGCGCTCGGAGCCTTGCGCCATATTCATCTACTACCTCAATCCGGCGCCGGTCATTCTCCGCAGAATCGACACGCCGCTTCACGCGCTTCTCGCCGACATTCGGAACCATCGAATTGACTGGATCATGATCTCGCCCCTGCCGGGAGTCGGCGAGAAGGCGGTCATCGAGCCGATCATGCGGCAGTACGGGCTCCATCCTCTGCTGCTCCTCGGCGCCTGTATTTTCAAGACGGACCCGATATATAAGGCGGCCGGGACGAATGCCGAATCTCATGAATGAATCTGAACAAGGGGTACGCGAAGTCCTCAGACCGGTGCATTGGCTCTTTCTGGTCTCCGGTCTGGCCGTGTACCTCATTCTGCGCCTGCCTTGGGTAGGGCACCTGCTGATGTGGGATGAGGCCATGAACCTGTGCTCGGTGCGTTCGTTCGTGGCGCGCGGCCAGGACTTCTACCTGAGCTGGTTCTGGCATCATCCCCCGCTCATGGGTATGGCGATGTCGCTGCTCCACCCGTTGCAGTCCGGCTTCGCGGAGCGCTCGCAGCTGCTGTTCCTTCTCTTCGGCATCCTGAACTGCCTGGCGCTGTTCGCCCTTTCCCGCTCAACGTTTGGCACAAGGGTCGCGCTCTGGGCCGTGTTCTTTTACGCCGTGATGCCGGCAGCCATCTTCTTCGATCTCTGGCTCAAGCAGGATCCGCT
Organism: uncultured Lentisphaerota bacterium; assembly: GCA_937870865.1. Taxonomy (GTDB): domain Bacteria; phylum Verrucomicrobiota; class Kiritimatiellia; order CAIQIC01; family JAGNIJ01; genus CALMZY01. Next base: position 19,666 of record CALMZY010000304.1, read on the forward strand.
GGTTGCCCCATTCGGCCTGTTGTCGCTGTATGCGTTCCTCAGCCGCCGCTCGTTGCTGGCCGGTGCATTCCTGGCGATCAGTCTGCTCGTCAAGGAAGTGGCTGTCATCTTTGCGATTGGCGTGGGGATCCTGTGGCTTCTTCGTCCTCGTGAAAGCCGGCGGATCCGGGACCTGGTGTGGTTTGCCGGCGCCGCCGCGGCGCTGTCGGGTTGGTGGTACCTCCGATCAGACTCGCCGATCTGGTACTTTCTTGCGCTCGCCATCGATTCAACATCGCAGCCGACGGACGCATGGGTGTGGGCGCGGCCCTGGTACTACTACCTGGTCAAGTTGTGGGTGGATCTGGGCCTCGTCGGAATCCTTGGATCCGTGACCGGCGTGGTGGTGATCGGGTGGCTGCGCCGCAACTGCCGGCATGACGAGTTTCCGGCCATCGCATGGCCATTGGCGGTTCTCGTGCCCGCCTTCATCCTGTTCAGCGCGGCGCGCGCGAAGACGGTCTGGTTCCCGGTGCCTCTCTATCCGATGTTCGCTGCTCTGCAGGCGATCGGTCTCTCGGCCGTGCTGGTGGCGGGAGAACGATGGCTCATGAGGATCGCCGAACGATCGCCGTGGCTCGGGGCGTGGTGGCCGCGATGGATCGCCAGGGCGGTGGCTCTCTCCGTGATCGTTGTGTCGACATCGTCCGTGTGGGGTCGTGACTACGAGCGATACCTGTACGCGCAGGACGGCGGGATATGGTGGGGGGCTGCGGCGTCACGTCAGGCGGCTGAGAGGATCAACGGCTCGGTCAAGGATGGGCAGAAAGCGCTGATCACTCCGATGTCGTATTGGCAGTATCGCGACAAGGAGCCGTGTCCGATTTTTGTGTACTACCTGAAGGATATCCCCGTTCTTGTCCGGCCGTATGACTTGTCGGCTCAGGAACTGGTCGAAGCCGTCAGGGAATACCAGCTCGATTGGGCCATGGTATCGCCGGAGGGCTCGGTGGCACGAGCAGCTCTTCTTGAGCCCCTGATTCGCGACTGCGGCGTGCTGCCGGTGTTCCTGCATGGCGCCTGCATCTTCAGGACGGATTCGATCTACAAGAAAGAAGCTAACCCGCCTTCCGAATCGCGGCCGTGAATTTCGAAATCAGTTCCCGTAACTCGTTCTCGGCAATAACCAGCGGAGGCATCAAGTAGACCACGTTGCCGAGCGGTCGCAGGAGAATGCCGTCATCGAACAGTAATCTGCGCACGCGATGCGGGCGGGGAACAGCCGGCGCGGGACTCTCCGGCTCCAGCTCGACCGCGGCAATCGCGCCGAGACATCGGACATCGTGGACGGACGGCAGTGTCGCGAGCGGACCGAGCGACTCCCTGAACAATGCTCCCATCGCTTCCGCTTTTGCCGGCGTATCTTCCTCCCCGTAAACGGACAGCGCCTCAAGCGCCGCCGCGGCCGCGACAGGATTTCCGCAAAACGTGTGCCCGTGATAGAACGAGTGATCCGCCGGCGTGTCGGCGAAGGTCGTGTAAATGGAGTCCTTCACGATGGCCGCGCTGATCGGCAGGTATCCCGCCGACAACGCCTTGCCGACGCACACGATGTCCGGATCGATGCCGGCGTGTTCGAATGCGAACATCCGGCCCGTACGTCCGAACCCCATCGCGATTTCATCCACGATCAGCAGAACGCCGTGTTCCCGGCAGAGCCTCTCGAGCTGCGCGAGGTAGTCGGGGGCATACATCTTCATGCCGGCGGCCGCCTGGCAGAGAGGCTCCACGATCACCGCCGCCAGCTCGTTCGCGTGTTGCTCGATCAGTTTCGCCATGCCGGCAAAACCGTCCTTCTGCGGCGACGTGCGGAACGCGGGGGAGACGACCGGATCGAACGGCTTGTGAAAATGCTCGAGATACCCGACGCCCACCGCGCCCAGCGTGTCGCCGTGATAGCCATCCGCGAGCGCCGCGAAGCGCTTCTTCCCGGGACGGCCGATATTGTGCCAGTACTGCAGCGCGATCTTCAACGCCGCTTCCACGGCGCTCGCCCCGTCGCTGGAGAACAGGACGTGACGCTGCGGAGTCGGCATCAGCCGGACCAGCCGTTCCGCCAGTTCCACCGCCCGCGGATGGGAAAGGTTGCCGAGGATGCTGTGCTGCAGTTCCGCTGCCTGTTTCTGTATGGCGGCGATGATTCGTGGATGCCCGTGGCCCAAGGCGCACGCCCACCACGACGAGATGGCGTCGACATACCGCGTACCCTTGTCGTCGAACAAGTAAATGCCCTCGCCGCGAACGATGACAGGCAGCGGGTCGGATGCGAAGGTCGAGAAACGCGTGTAGGGATGCCAGACGCGGCTCATGGGTGTGCTCCAGCCAATTGTCCGCAGGCGGCGGCGATGTCGACGCCGCGCTGGACGCGCACAGTGCACGGCACGTGGTGCTCGTGCAGGATCTTCTGGAAATCCAGTACGCGCCGTCGCTCCGATGGACCCAGCGGCGTGCCCGGCACCGGGTTCCAGGGGATCAGGTTGACATGACAGAGCAATCCGCGCAGCAGTTCGGTCAGCGCGCGGGCCTCCTGGGGGCCGTCGTTCACGCCCTGCAGCAACACGTACTCAAAGGAAACGCGGCGGCGCGTGGCCTGGATGTAGTCGCGAACCGCCTCCAGGATCGCCGGGATCGGGTACTTCTTGTTGGCCGGCACCAGGCGCGTGCGCAGGTCGTCGTTGGCCGCATGGAGCGAGACCGCCAGGTTGACCTCCATCTTCTCCTGGGCGAGACGCCGGATGCCCGTGACGACGCCGACCGTCGAGACGGTGAAGTTGCGCGCGCCCATGTCGAATCCCACCGGGTCGTGGAGGCGCTGCACGGCGGCCCACCAGTTATCGTAGTTGTTGAAGGGCTCGCCCATGCCCATGAACACCACGTTGCTCAGCGCTTTGACTTCCGAGCCCGCGTTGCGGACCTCGCGCGCGGCCCAGAGCACCTGTTCGACCATCTGGCCCGCGGTCAGGTTGCGGGTGAATCCGAGCTGGCCCGTGGCGCAGAACGAGCATTTCATCGCACAGCCCGACTGCGTGGAAACGCAGACCGTCGCGCGGTCCTCGTAGATCATCAGCACCGATTCGACGGGGGCGTCATCGGGCAACCTGAAAAGCGCCTTGTGCGTCTTTCCCTTGTCGCCGGTTTGCACGCGCGCCAGTTCAAGGCTCCCGAGGGGGCGTTCCTGCGACAGGCGCCCGCGGAGCGCGAGCGGCAGATTGCTCATCGCGTCCGGGCTGTCGGCAAGATTCACGTAGACATGCTCGTAAATCTGTTTCGCGCGGTACGCCGGTTGCCCCCAATCCTTCATCAGGGCCGCCAGATCGTCCACGGACATGTCGCAAAGAGTATGAATGGCCTGTGACATCGCGAAGTCATTATAGCACCGGAAATATTTCCAAACATTGGAAAAAATACAGGCAGTTTTTCCAAGGGTTGGAAAAACCATCGAGTGCGGCAGTCCAACTGCCGCTTTGACCGGGGAAGGGGTTCCGCGATCTCAGATCTTCATAAGAGCCCTGAGCGTCGGCTCCAATCGCGGCGCCAGCTTGCGCGGGTCCGGTCGTTTCATCCACGGCAGGCGGGCGAGGACAGGCACCCGGCCGAACTTTTCGATTGCGCGGGCGTTGTCTTGTTCGATGCATCCTGCTTTTCCCGGCGAGGACTGCACGAGGACCACTCCGACGATTCTGAGTTTCGCGCGCCGCAGTTCCGCCAGCGACAGCAGCGTGTGGTTGATCGTGCCCAAGCCGGCGCGGGCGACGAGAAGCACGGGCAGATTCAGTGTCTTCATCAGATCCAGCATCGTGCTCTTGCCGTCGATCGGCACAAAAACCCCTCCCGCGCCCTCGACGAAAATACTTTCATATTTCGCACGAATTTTCCGGAAATGAGCCCGGATCGTTTCTTTCTGTATATGGGCCCCGGCGAGCGCCGCGGCCAGATGAGGAGAGGAGGCGGTTATGTAACGGTAGGGACACATTGAGTGTCGTTCCTGCGGCCCGGGGTTAAGATCCGCGGCCGACAGGCAGAATTCCAGGTCGGGAGCCAGAAGCTGTCTCCCGCGGCGGATGCAGCCGGTCTGCACGGGTTTCATGGGAGCGGCGTTGATGCCCAGAGACCGGGCGGCAAGGAGCAGGCTTGCGGCGACGACGGTTTTGCCGATGCCCGTGTCGGTTCCTGTAATGAACACGCTGTTCATGGCGCGGTCACGGTGTGGCCGCCTGCCGGTTCGGGGATGCGTGCTTCGTGTCATGGCATGCCCGGGCTCCCGGACGGGCTCTTTGTCGCTCGAATATAGCCGACCTGGTAACTGGCGATCACGTTGCCCTTGTCCGTGCGGTAGTGGCTGTCGTAATCGGCCATCAGGCGGACGAGCTCGCCGCGGTTCAGCGGTACCGCGGAGCGGGAGACGGCGCCGCCGGTTACGCCCAGATCGTGGACGGCCCGCAGGAAGCCTGTTGCCGAGAGATAGGTTTCGACTTCGGTTTCCTCGACGGATTCGTGAACGGTGCAGCCGCCGAGTTCGAGGCTGTCGATGACTTCCCGCAAACGGGGCAGGCGGCCTTCGGGTTGCTTGTGGGGCGCGATGCGCAGGCGCGATTCGTGCAATTCCTGGAGAGTTCCTTCCAGCATGATCGAAAAGGTGAAGTAACCGCCCGGGACAAGCTGCCGCACCAGGTTGTGCAGTCCTTCGAGCAGGGGATCGATCCAGTGCAGGGCGCAGTTGCTGGTGATGAGATCGTAACTGTTCTTCCCGCGGAAGCTGCGCGCGTCCGCGACGTGCCATCGAATGTTTGACGCGGCGGGGAAATTGCGGGCGGCGGCTTCGATCATGCGCGGCGAGATGTCGACGGCGTCCATCGCCGCCTGCGGAAACTGCTTCAGCAGGTGCCGCGTGAGCGCCCCGGTTCCGCAACCGACTTCCAGAATGTGGTTCACGGTGTCGGAAAAAGGGATCAGGCGCAGCAGTTTGGCCGCGACGGCGTTCTGCACGCGCGCGTTGGTGTCGTACGTTGGAGTGGCGGCGGAGAACCGGTGTCGAACGGTGCGGACGTGGGCGCCCTCGGATGCTTGCAGGAAGCGCAGGAGTTCCTCTTCTACGAGGGCCGTGTGAACCAAAGGAAGATTGTGGCCAACGCCCGAGAAGATGGTTCCCCGCGCATTGGGCATGTTGTCGATCAGCCATTGTCCGGATTGATACGGGACGATCCGGTCTTCCTTTCCGTGGAGAATGAGTGTGGGCAGGGTCAGGGTCCCGGCGATTTGCCGTAAATCGGCAGACTGGAGGTAGTGAATTTCGCGAATCAGATTTGCCGCGCCAATCGCCAGCGAACGCGTTTCGTTGATGGCGAGCGATTCCGGGTCGAGCTTGTTGGGCAAGTGGACGTCGGCAAAGAACTGCGACAGGGCGGAGACCGCATGCTTCTTCAGGGCCAGGCTCATGGCCCGCAGATTCGGCGCCGGAACTCCC
>CALMZY010000305.1 GCA_937870865.1 uncultured Lentisphaerota bacterium
ATTACCTTCATGAAGTTCTTCTCGCGCAACTCGCGCGCAACCGGCCCAAAAATGCGGGTGCCACGAGGGTTCTTCTGATCGTCGATCAGAACAACCGCGTTGTGGTCGAACTTCAGAAACGATCCATCCGGCCTGCGAATCGCCTGTTTGGTCCTCACAATCAAGGCGTTATGAACCTCGCCCTTCTTCACCATGCCGACGGGTTGCGCTTCCTTGATGGATACCTTGATAATGTCGCCGATGTGCGCGTAGCGCTTTCGCTGGCCGAGCACATGGATACACTGGGCCCGGCGCGCGCCGGTGTTATCCGCCACATCCAAACTAGTTCTGGCTGCTATCATCCGAGTTCTCCAAGGCCGATGCCTTGCCTTTCTTCACAACCTCAACCAGGCGCCACCGTTTCAGCTTGCTGAGGGGTCGGGTCTCCGCAATCCGGACAACATCGCCCTTGTGCGCCTCGTTCTTTTCATCATGCGCGTAATACTTCTTCGACCGCGTGATCTCCTTACCGTACGTGGGGTGCCGGAACCGGCGTTCGACACTGACGACAACGGTTTTGTCCATCGAATCGCTGATCACCACGCCTTCGCGATTCTTTCGCACACCACGCTGACTCTTGCTATCCATGTTCACCTACTTCGATTGGGTACGCTTGCGCTCCTGCATGACGGTGAGAATCCGGGCCACCTCACGCCGCAACTCGCGGATCCGGACCGCCTTTTCCAACTGGCCCGTCGACTGCTGCACGCGAAGGTTGAACAGCTCCTTCTTCGTGTCGTCGTATTTCTGACGCAGCTCGTCTTCCGTCAACTCTCTGTGTTCACTCGCCTTCATGCACACATCCATTAAAGTTAATTGTTTCCTCGTTTCAGAAACCGCGTGTGGATCGGCAGCTTCGTGGCAGCAATCCGGAGGGACTCCCGCGCCAGCGCTTCCGTCACACCATCGATCTCAAACAAAACCCGCCCCGGTCTCACGACCGCCACCCACTTGTCCGTGGCGGCCTTGCCCTTGCCCATGCGGACCTCCAGGGGCTTCTTGCTGATCGGCTTGTCCGGGAAAACCCGGATCCACATCTTGCCCTTGCGCTTCAGGTTCCTGTTCACGGCCACGCGGCAAGCCTCAATCTGGATCGCCGTGAGCCAGACGCGCTCCAGCGCCTGGAGACCGTATTCGCCAAACTCCAGCGTGTTTCCGGACTGCGCAAAGCCTTTGCGGTTGCCCCGCTGGGACTTGCGGTACTTCACGCGTTTAGGCATAAGCGGCATGGGTCTTCTCCTTCGCGGCCTCGACTTCTTCCTTCTTGCAGATCCAGACCTTGATGCCGATCTTGCCGGCCATCGTGTGCGCCTCGGCAAACCCGTACTGGACATTGGCACGCAGGGTGTGAAGAGGAACCTTTCCCTCCTTGTACCACTCCCGCCGGGCCAGTTCGGCCCCGCCGAGCCGCCCGCTCGCGTGAACCTTGATGCCCAGAACGCCCATTTCCATGGCCATCTGGATGGCGCGCTTCATGGCACGCCGGAACGACACGCGGCGCTCAAGCTGCAGCGCGATGTTCTCCGCGACCAGTTGCGCATTGGCGTCGGGATCCTTCACTTCCTTGATCTCAACGTAAATTTCCTTCTTCGTTTTCGCCGCAATTTCCTCGCGCAGGCGCTCGATGTCCTGCCCCTTGCGGCCGATCACGATCCCCGGCCGGGCCGTGAAAACGGTCACCCGGGCGCGGTTCGCGTAGCGTTCGATAATGACTTCCGGTACCGCTGCGTCCTTCAGGCGCGCCTTCACGAGATCCCGGATCATCAGGTCCTCGTGAAGCAAATTCCCGAATTCCTTCTTGTCCGAGTACCAGCGGGAGCGCCAGTCCTTGTTGACTGACACCCTGAATCCAATCGGATTTACTTTCTGGCCCAAGGCCGGTCTCCTTTCCTGCAAAAAGCCTGCTTATTTTGCCGACGGTTTTTCATCCGTCAACGTTATCTTTACGTGGCTCATTCTTCGTATGATCGGGCTGACCATTCCGCGCGATCGCGGCCAGAACCGCTTCATCTGTGGCCCGTGCTCGATTCTCGCCGTTTTGACGAAAAGTTTCTCAGCCGAAAGCTTGGCGTTGTTTTCCGCGTTCGCAATGGCCGACTTCAGTGTTTTCCGGATGTAGAATGCCGCCTTGCGCTCGCTGAACTCCACGATCTTCAGGGCGTCGGACACCGGAAGTCCTCTCAAGGCACGCGCCAGATCCCTGGCCTTGGAGGGCGTCAATCTCACAAACTTTGTTGTCGCATGAATTTCCATCGATCTTACCTCAAATCTCAGGCGGCGATTCCCTACTTCAGCGCGATCACCTTGTCTGTCGCCGCGCCGTGTTTCCGGAACACCCGGGTCGGCGAAAATTCGCCGAGGCGGTGTCCGACCATGTTTTCTGTCACGAAAACGGATGTGAATGTCTTGCCGTTATGAACCGAGAATGTAAGCCCCACGAACTCGGGCAAAATCATCGACCGGCGCGACCACGTCTTCAGGGGGCTTTTCTGCCCGGACCGGATCATGGCTTCGGCGCGCTTCAACAGTTTCTCGTCTACAAAAGGACCCTTTTTGATCGAGCGACTCATGGCTTACTTCTTCCTCCGCTGAATGATGAACCGGCCGGAAGGCTTCCGGCGGCAACGCGTCTTCTTTCCCTTCGCCAACTGGCCCCACGGAGAGCGGGGATGACCACCGCCGGAGGACCTGCCCTCGCCACCGCCCATGACGTGATCGATCGGGTTCATGGCCACACCGCGCACGGTCGGGCGCCATCCCAACCACCGCTTGCGTCCCGCCTTGCCCAGCGAGATGTTCTCGTGGTCCAGATTGCCCACCTGTCCAACCGTGGCGTAACACCGAACGTTGATCATCCGGATTTCGCCCGACGGAAGCCGCACATGCGCGTACTCACCCTCGCGCGCCATGATCTGCGCCGCCATGCCGGCGCCGCGGACCAACTGGCCGCCGCGACCCGGATGCATCTCGATATTGTGGACCGGCGTGCCCAGCGGGATCTCGGAAAGAGGAAGCGCATTCCCCTCCAAGGCCTCCGCATGCGGACCGGATACGATGGTGGAACCCACCTTCAGGCCGTTCGGGGCAAGAATGTAGCGCTTGTCGCCATCCGTATAGAACAACAGTGCGATGCGGGCGGAGCGATTCGGATCATATTCGATCGCCGCGACCTTGGCAGGGATATCATGCTTATCCCTCTTGAAGTCGATGATGCGGATGAAGCGCTTGTGTCCGCTGCCGCGATGGCGCACCGTGACACGCCCCATGGAGTTCCGGCCCGCCACGGACTTCTTCCGCACGATCAGGGCCTTTTCCGGATGTTTCTTCGTGATCTCCTCGAATGAGGGTCCCACGGTGAACCGCAGGCTCGCGGTAGTCGGTCTATATGTCTTCAAACCCATGGCTGCATTTCCTCTTACGTGAGATCGATCTTGTCGCCCTCTTTCAGCGTCACCACGGCGCGCTTCCACGCCGCCGTCATCCCATAATTCATCGAGCGAAGGCGCTTGTGCTTGCCCTGCCGGTTCATGGTGTTGACCTTTGTCACCTTGACATTGAAAATCTTTTCGACGGCATTCTTGATCTCAATCTTGTTGGCGGACGGATCCACCCGGAAGAGATACTGGTTATCCCGCTCCGTCAGATGAGTTCCTTTCTCCGTCAAAAGCAACTTGCGGATGATCGTACGACCTTCCTTCATGAGGCTCTCCCCGACTGATTCTTCAGACGCTCTTCGAACTTGGCCATGGCCTCCTGGCTGACCAGCATCCTCGGATACCGAAGCACCTGGTAGGTATGAACGCCGGCCGCGGTGGCCACTTCGACGTTCGGAATGTTCCGGGCGGCCAACTGCACGTTCTTGTCCGGAGCGCCGAGGACCAGCAGCGCGCCCCGGCCCATCTTCAGCTTGTTCAGGACGGCCACAATGCTCTTCGTCTTCGGTGCGGACACCGCCAACTGGTCCACGAGGGCCACATCGCCCGAAACAACCCTCTCGCTGAACGCGCGGCGGAACGCCAGGCGCAAGGCCTTCTTGTTGACACGCTTCTCGTACTTCTTGGGATGCGGGCCAAACACGATACCGCCGCCGCGCCAGATCGGAGACCGGATCGAGCCGGCGCGCGCACGGCCGGTGCCCTTCTGCCGCCACGGCTTGATGCCGCCGCCGGAAACATGGGCGCGCGTCTTCGTCGACGCCGTCCCCGCCCTGAGACCCACCTGATACGCCTCCACCGCGTCATGCACGGCCTGGGCGCCCTTCTTCAGTTCCAGCAACTCGTCGGCGATGTTGTACTCGCCCACGCGGTCGCCCTTCATATTGTAAATGGGTAGCTTGCTCATGATTATTTAGCCGCCGCCTTCGATGCCTTTTTCAACGCCCTGCGCACGATCAGAATGCCGCCGTTCGGACCCGGGATCGCCCCGCGCACCAGCAGGACGCCGTCCTCGCCGCGCACCTGAACCACTTTCAGATTCTGGGTCGTCACCCTCACATTGCCCATATGCCCCGGCATCCGCTTGTTCTTGAACACGCGCGCCGGCCATGTGCGGTTACCAATGGAGCCGCCCTGCCGGTGAAAGCCCGAGCCGTGCGCCGCCGGACCGCCCGCGAACTTGTGGCGACGGACGTTGCCGGCAAACCCGCGGCCCTTCGTCGTTCCGATCACATCCACGTGCGTGGCCCCATCAAAAATCTGAGCCGTCACGACGTCGCCGACTTTCGCATCCTCGCCCTTCGCAAGCCGGATCTCGCGCACGAACTGCTTGGGCGCCGTGCCGGCCTTCTTGCAGTGTCCCTGCAGGGCCTTGGTCGCGCGCCGTTCCGTTTTCTCCTGAAAACCCAGTTGAACGGCTTCATACCCGTCCGCCGCGCTCTTCCGCTGAAGGACAACGCACGGCCCCGCCTGAATCGCGGTCACGGGCACTTGCGTCCCGTTCTCGTCAAACACGCGGGTCATCCCGATTTTTTTTCCGATCAATCCTTGCATGGTCGCACTCAAATTTTGATGGTGATATCGACGCCCGCCGGCAGATTGAGCTTCTTCAGCTCGTCCACCGTTTTGGCTGTGGGGTCGATGATATCCAACAGCCGCTTGTGAGTCCTGATTTCAAACTGCTCCATGGACTTCTTGTCCGAGTGCGGACTGCGGTTCACGGTGTACCGCTCCGTCCGCGTCGGCAGAGGGATTGGACCGGCGACGCGCGCGCCAGTGCGTTTCGCGGTCTCGACGATGTCGCTTGCGGACTGGTCCAACACGCGATGATCGTAAGCTTTCAGACGTATTCGTATGCGTTGCCCGTTCATGCTCAACCTTTACCGATTTAGTAAGCTCTGCTTTATCGTTTCCGGAACAATTTCAAAACAATGAGGCTCCATCGTGTAGCTCGCGCGGCCCTTCGTCAGCGAACGCAACGAGGTGGCATAGCCAAAAAGAGCCGCCAGAGGAACATCCGCGTTGATGATCTGCGCGGACTCCCTCGCCTCAATCTCCTTCACCCTCCCCCGCCGGCCACTGACATCCCCAAGAACATCGCCCAGATACTCCTCGGGGGTGATGATCTCGAGCTTCATGATCGGCTCCAAGAGAACCGGCTGCGCCGCCAGGACGGCTTCCCTCACCGCCAGGACGGCCGCCGAACGAAAAGCAACCTCCGTCGAATCCACTGGATGGCAACTGCCGCCGACAACCTTCACCAGGATGTCAATCAAGGCGTAATTCCCAACAACCCCCGTGATCAACGCGTCGCGAATGCCTTCTTCCACCGCGGTCCTGAACTCGTGCGGGATATTGTCGTTCGAAACATCAAACTCGATCTTGTTCCCCGCGCCGCGCGCCGCAGGAAGCACTTCAACCACCACGTGGCCATACTGGCCGCGTCCGGCAATTTCGCGCTGGAACAAATGCTCACCCCGGGACGCGGTCTGAATCGTCTCGCGGTACGCGACCATGGGCTGCCCCGCGTTCGCCTGAACCTTGAATTCGCGGAACATCCGGTCCTTGATGATCTCCAGATGCAACTCGCCCATTCCCTTGATCAGCGTCTGCCCCGTCTCCGCATCGGCCGATATCCGGAAGGTGGGATCTTCCGCCGCCAGATTGCCAAGGGCATCATTCATCTTTTCCCGGTCCGCCTGAGTCTTCGGCTCAATGGCCATGGCGATGACCGGCTCGGGAAATTCAATTCTCTCCAAGGCAATCGGCTGGTTCTCCGCGCAAAGGGTGTCGCCCGTGGTGATCTGCTTCAACCCGGCGATGCCGCCAATCTCACCGGCATAGAGCGCTTCAACTTCTTCGCGATGATTCGCATGCAGCTCAACAATCTTGCCAAGGCGCTCCCTCTTCTGGGTGCGCGGGTTGTAGACATTCTGGCCCTTCTTGAGGACCCCGGAATACACGCGTACAAAGGAAAGTCGTCCGACATACGGATCTGTCGCAATCTTGAAGGAGAGAGCGCTCAGCGGTTCGAAGTCGCTGACTTCACGGCTCATGGTCTTCTGCGTCTTGGGGTGATGCCCCTGAACGGCGGGAACATCAACGGGAGCTGGAAGATAATCCACCACCGCATCGAGCAGAGGCTGAATGCCCTGATTATGGAGCGAACTGCCGCAGGTCACCGGCACAAAGACACCCGCCAGCACAGCCCTGCGAATCCCCTGCTTCAGGAGGGATGCAGGAACGTCAGGATTCTCCAGATAGGACTTCAGGACAATTTCGTCCTTCTCCGCAACCGCTTCCGCCAGCTCGGCGCGGGCCTTCTCGGCCGAACGCGAGAATTCCTGAGGAATGTCCTGCTCCTTCACCGTGGCGCCAAGCGATGCCGGGTCAAAGGAAATGGCACGCATGGTGATCAGGTCAATGACACCCTTGAACTGGTCCTCCTCGCCCCACGGGATATGAACCGGCACTGCCGGCGCGGCCAACCGCTCGCGCATCTGCCGGACCACCCGGTCGAAACGCGCGCCCATGCGGTCCATCTTGTTCACAAAGGCAAGGCACGGAACCTTGTACTTCTTGGCTTGGTGCCAGACCGTCTCGGATTGGGGCTGAACACCGCCCACGCCGCAGAAAATGCCGATCGCCCCATCGAGAACCCGAAGAGAACGCTCCACCTCGACCGTGAAGTCAACGTGCCCCGGAGTGTCGATGATATTGATCTGATGATCCCGCCAGAAGCAGGTCGTCGCGGCGCTCGTGATGGTGATACCCCGTTCCTGCTCCTGGACCATCCAGTCCATCGTGGCCGTGCCGTCGTGGACCTCGCCCATCTTGTACACGCGGCCCGTGTAATACAACATGCGCTCCGTCGTGGTCGTCTTGCCTGCGTCGATGTGCGCAACAATCCCGATGTTGCGAATCTTGGACAGACTGCGGCGGCGCCCCGGCGCTTCTCGCGACGGGTTCGAATTCGCCATTTTTTGGTCTTTAGACTGTTCCACCACGGTAACCATGAAAAATCCTAACCAGACCTACCACCTGTAATGGGCAAACGCTTTGTTCGCCTGGGCCATCTTGTGCGTGTCATCGCGCTTCTTGATGGCGTTGCCTTGATTCTTCTGCGCGTCCAGAACTTCCAGCGCCAGGGCCTTCGGCATAGACACGCCCTTCCGGCCCTTCGCGTAATCCAGAATCCACCGGAACGCCAGGGCGATCTGCCGCTCGGGAGCCACTTCCACGGGCACCTGATAGGTCGCGCCGCCGACGCGGCGGGACTTCACTTCCAGGCGCGGCTTCACATTATCAATCGCCTGAGTGAAGACCTGCAACGGGTCTTCCTTGGTCGTCTGCGCTATCTGGTCAAACGCACTGTACACAATGCGCTCGGCGATGGACTTCTTGCCCCGCTCCATCATGCTGTTGATGAGCCGGCCCACCATCTCATTTCCGTAACGAGTATCCGGCCTTACAGATCGTTTTTCAGCTCTGTGTCTTCGCGACATCGTTGCTTATCCTTGTTTAGCCACCTTGGCGCCGTACTTCGACCGACCGCGCTTCCTGTTCTCCACGCCCAGACAATCGAGCGTTCCGCGGATAATGTGGTAACGAACGCCCGGCAGATCTTTGACACGGCCGCCGCGGACCAGCACCATGCTGTGCTCCTGCAGATTGTGTCCCTCGCCCGGAATATAGGCGGTCACTTCCTGGCCGTTCGTCAATCTCACGCGCGCCACCTTGCGGAGCGCGGAATTCGGTTTCTTCGGCGTCTGGGTCTTGACGAGCAGACACACACCTCTCCGCTGCGGACACTTCGACAAGGCCGGGGCCTTTCCCTTCTTCTGGATCGGACTTCGGCCGCTTCGTACTAACTGATTAATGGTCGGCATACCTCAACCCTCTCTTGAACACATGAGCGCGAGAAACTATCAAAGCCTCCAACGCCTTACAATAGTGACCTTAACTTTCAGGCGTTTTTTTTACCTCCGCCAGAACGTCGCCAAGCAACTCCTCCGCCGGAATCGGCTCTCCGAGCGGAACCAGCTTGATGTTCCTGTACATCGGGAATCCGGTTCCCGCCGGAATCAGATGCCCCATGATCACATTTTCCTTGAAGCCACGCAGGTGGTCCATGCGCCCCAGGGTCGCCGCATCCGTGAGGATGCGCGTCGTGTCCTGGAAGGAGGCCGCGGAGATGAAGCTGTCGGTTTCCAGCGAAGCCTTCGTGATCCCCAACAGCACGGGAGACGCCTCCGCCGGACGCTTCCCTTCGGCCACGGCCTTCTGGTTCACGTCCTGGAACAATTGCTTCTCAACCTGTTCGCCCCAGAGGAAATCCGTGTCGCCCGGATCGGTGATGCGCACCTTGCGGAGCATCTGGCGCACGATGATCTCGATGTGCTTGTCGTTGATCTCGACGCCCTGCAGCCGGTACACTTCCTGCACCTCGTTCACCAAATATTCCTGCAGTTCCTGCGGCCCGCAGACTTCGAGCACTTCCTGGGGAACCACGGGACCTTCCGTCAGTTGCTGTCCCTTGCGAACATGATCGCCCTGGAATACAACCACGTGCTTGCCCATCGGAATGAGATGCTCTTCCTGGTCTCCGGTGGCAGGGTCCTTGACCAGCAGCTTGCGGCGGCCGCGCGCGGTGCCCGCGAACTCGACGATGCCGTCGATCTTCGCGATCTCTGCGGCGTCCTTCGGACGCCGTGCCTCGAACAGTTCGGCCACGCGGGGAAGACCGCCGGTGATGTCCTTCGTGCGCATGACTTTTCGAGGCGTCCTGGCCAGTTTCGCACCGGCAAAGACCTCGTCGCCCTTGGAGACCATCACGTGCGCGCCGGAAGGAATCGAGTAGTAGCTCAACACGGCCTTGGTCTTGGGATCCTTCATGACGATCTGCGGATGCAAATCTTCCTTGTGCTCCATGACCACCGTGCCTTCCAGCCCGGTCGACTCGTCCACTTCCTTGCGGACGGTCACGCCCTCGATGAAATCGTGGAACTCCACGACGCCCGCCTGCTCCGATAGAATCGGCACGTTGTACGGGTCCCACTTGACGAAGCTCTGGCCCTTCTTGACCTCTCCCCCGTCCGGAACCGAGATCACCGCGCCGATGACGACGCTGTGGCTCTCCAACTCGCGGCCTTCCTTGTCATAAATGCTCACGAACCCGTTCTTGTTGAGCACGATGAAGCTGACGACGTCCTTCTCCGCCGTCTGCACGGTGCGAAGATCCTGGTAGCGCACGACACCTTCATGCTTGGCGATGATCTGTGGCTGTTTGAACACGGAGCTCGCCGTACCGCCGATGTGGAACGTACGCATGGTCAGCTGCGTGCCCGGTTCGCCGATGGATTGGGCCGCAATGATGCCCGTGGCTTCGCCCAGGGCAATCATCTTGCCGGTCGCCAGGTTCCTGCCGTAGCACTTGGCACAGCAACCTCGCCGCGACTCGCACGTCAGCACGCTGCGGATCTTGATGGACTCCAGGCCCGTGGTGTTGATTTTCTCCACGGCCTTCTCGTCAATCTCCTGCCCCGCCGCGACGATGATCTCATCGGTCCGGGGATCCTTGATGTCATCCACGGAGGTGCGGCCGAGAATTCGCGCGGCCACCGGAACGAGTTCCTCGTCGCCTTCGTAGATCGACTTCACGTCGATGCCGTTCAGGGTATTGCAATCCTGTTCGACGATAATCACATCCTGCGCAACGTCCACGAGTTTGCGGGTGAGGTAACCGGAATCGGCCGTCTTGAGCGCCGTATCCGCCAACCCCTTGCGGGCGCCGTGCGTACTGATGAAGTACTCGAGCACACTGAGGCCCTCGCGGAAGTTCGACAGAATCGGGCTTTCGATGATTTCGCCGGAGGGCTTGGCCATCAGTCCGCGCATACCCGCGAGCTGGCGAATCTGCTGCCGGTTGCCGCGCGCGCCCGAATCCACCATCATGAACAGCGGATTCACGTCTTCGCGGCTTTCGTTGTATTCCATCGAGCGGAACATCGCGCTGGAGATTTCGTCCGTCGCGTGCGTCCAGATGTCGATGATCTTGTTGTACCGTTCGCCATCGGTAATCACGCCCTTGCGGTACTGGCCTTCCACTTCCTTCACCTGCTGGGCAGCCTGGCTGATGATCCTCGGCTTGTCGTCGGGGATGATCATATCTTCCATGCCGATCGAAATGCCCGCGAGCGTGGCATGCTCGAAGCCCATCGCCTTCAGACGATCCAGCACGCGGACGGTCTCCTCATGACCCGTGATCTGGTAGCACTGCCAGAGGAGTTCCTCGAGGCGCTTCTTCGGGACGGACGCGTTCCAGAAGCCGAGGGACTCCGGCCAGATTTCGTTGAAGAAGACGCGGCCCACGGTCGTCGTGATCACGGCGCTCTTGGAGTTGCCGTACTTGGTCTCGCGCTTGTAGTCCGGATTGCGGAAGCGAATCCGGTCATGAATCTTCAGGGCGCCGTCGTCGAACGCGGTATGCACTTCAGCCGCATCGCTCAGAATCGGCAGATGTTCGATCTCGTTCTGCCCGGGCTTCCTCTGGCGATTGCGAATCCTGTCGCGCTGCGACTCGATGGTCAGGTAATAACAGCCGAGCGCGATATCCTGCGTCGGCGTCGTGATCGGCTTCCCGCTGGACGGCGAAAAGATGTTGTTCGGCGCCAGCATGAGCAGGCGCGACTCCAACTGGGCCTCGACCGACAGCGGCACGTGCACGGCCATCTGGTCGCCGTCGAAGTCCGCGTTGTACGCGGTGCAAACGAGCGGGTGAATCCGAATCGCCTCGCCCTCGATCAGGGTGGGCTCGAACGACTGGATGCTGAGCCGGTGCAGCGTCGGCGCGCGGTTCAGCATCACGGTGTGACCCTTGGTCACTTCCTCAAGGATGTCCCACACCTCGTTGGCCTCGCGCTCGATCATCTTCTTCGCGCTGCGCACGGTGTGAACAATCCCCATTTCCTTGAGCCGGCGGATGATAAAGGGCTCGAACAGAACCAGCGCCATCTTCTTCGGCAGACCGCACTGCCGGAGCGTGAGGTCCGGACCGATCACGATCACGGAACGACCCGAGTAGTCCACGCGCTTGCCGAGGAGATTCTGACGGAAGCGGCCCTGCTTGCCGCGAAGCATGTCGCTCAGCGATTTCAGAGGGCGGTTGCCCGCGCCGGTCACGGCACGGCCATGCCGGCCGTTGTCGAAGAGCGCGTCCACGGCTTCCTGAAGCATGCGCTTCTCGTTCCGAATGATGACGTCCGGCGTCTTCAGCAGAAGCAGGTTGCGCAGACGGTTGTTGCGGTTGATGACCCGACGGTACAGATCGTTCAGGTCGGACGTGGCGAACCGGCCGCCTTCCAGCGGGACGAGGGGCCGCAGGTCCGGAGGAATGACAGGAAGAACTTCCAGCACCATCCACTCAGGCCGCGAACTGTTCGAGCGGAACGCGTCGAGGACCTTCATCCGCTTGGTCAATTTCTTGCGTGTCTGCTTGCTGCGCGTGGCTTCCATCTCGAGCTCGAGCTGGGCCATCGTCTCTTCGATATCAATTGTCTTCATCAGGTCGCGGATTCCCTCCGCGCCCATTTTCGCCGTGAAGCTCTCGCCGTACTTCTCCTGCGCCTCGCGGTACTCCATCTCGTTGAGGAGCTGCTTTTCCTTCAAGGGGGTGTCGCCCGCGTTCGTGACAATGTAATCCTCGTAGTAGAGGACGCGCTCCAGATCGCGGCCGCTGATGTCCAGGACCAAGCCGATGCGGCTGGGTGTACACTTGAAAAACCAGATATGGGAAACAGGAACCGCCAGTTCGATGTGACCCATGCGCTCGCGGCGCACGCGGGCCAGAGTGACCTCGACACCGCAACGGTCGCAAATCACGCCCTTGTGCTTGATACGCTTATACTTGCCGCAGCTGCACTCCCAATCCTTGGTCGGTCCGAAAATGCGCTCGCAAAAGAGGCCGCCCTTTTCGGGCTTGAAGGTCCGGTAGTTGATCGTCTCCGGATTCTTGACCTCTCCCTTGCTCCAGGAGCGGATGGTCTCGGGCGACGCGAGCGAAATGCTCGCCAGGTCGAATCCGATCTGCGGCTCCATCCCCAGAATCTGTTCTGTGCTGGTTTCTGTCACCGTCATCTCCCTCATCAAACGCTTCGTCTTTCTTTTTCGTCGGTCTTGCGGACCTGAATATCGAGGGCAAGGCTCTGCATTTCCTTCATCAAGACGTTGAAGGATTCAGGCCTGCCGGCATCGAGGGTGTTCTCCCCTTTCACGATCGATTCATAGATCTTCGTGCGCCCTGAAACGTCGTCGCTCTTGACCGTGAGGAGTTCCTGGAGCGCGTAAGCCGCCCCGTAGGCCTCCATGGCCCAGACTTCCATTTCGCCGAACCGCTGACCGCCGTACTGGGCCTTGCCGCCGAGAGGCTGCTGGGTCACCAGAGAGTACGGACCCACCGCACGCGCGTGAATCTTGTCGCTGACCAGGTGGTGCAGTTTCAACATATAGATGGAGCCCACCACGATGCGCTGGTCGAAAGGCTCGCCGGTACGGCCGTCGTACAGGTTGGTCTTGCCGTCCCTGGCGACACCCGCCTCCTCAAGCATCTCACGGATCCTCTTCTCCGAAACGCCATCGAAGACCGGTGTCTCCGCATGCAGGCCCAGCATCTTGCAGGCCATTCCCAGATGCGTCTCGAGAACCTGTCCCACGTTCATACGCGAGGGCACGCCGAGCGGATTCAGCACGATTTCAACCGGCGTTCCATCCGGCATGAAAGGCATGTCCTCTTCAGGAACGATCTTCGCGATCACGCCCTTGTTGCCGTGACGGCCGGCCATCTTGTCACCCACCGAGAGCTTCTTCTTGCTGGCGACATACACCTTCGCCTGCTTGATGATTCCCGGATCGACATCGTCGCCGCTTTCGATCCGGTCCATGGCCCGCTCCTGCTCGAGCTCGAGTTCCGCGAACTTGTGGCTGAACTCATGGATAATGCCCTGGATCTTGATCTGGATGGGGCTCGGGTCGATCTCGATGTTGTTGTACGCGGCCGCCAGCTTGCGCAGCAGCGTCTTGGTGATCTTGCGGTTGGCCGGGATGATGATCTCGCCGGTCTC
>CALMZY010000306.1 GCA_937870865.1 uncultured Lentisphaerota bacterium
CCGCGGGCGGCACGATGAGCATCCGCGTGGACACGTACATCAGCGTTACGCTCACCACCATCATTCCCACGCCCGCCAGCGCGAACTTCGACATCAGAACCCGCCGCATGCTGACCGGCGACAAGCCCACGATCCAGAAGCCGTGTCCCTCCAGGCTGAGCTGCGGATACACGAACCGCGAACCGAGCGAACACATCACCGCCGAAACGCTGAAGACGTTCAGGAAGACAATCACGTTCCGCCATTCCGCCGGCAGCATGTGATAATGCAGATTGCGCAGGTTCAGGAAGTACACGCCCAGCAGGCCGAAGAAGATCAGCCCCTGCGACCACTGCGCCGCGTCCCGGAGGAACGTCCGAATTTCCTTGAGGATCAGCCCCCGCGTGGCCGGCCCGAGGAACGCGAGGAAGCGGTCGAGCGGGGACAGCAACGTTCCGCGCCGCTTGATGATCCCGCCGGAGTAGTTCACGCGCTGCCAGGCCTTGTAGAGAAACGCGCGGCCCGCGATCTCGATGACCATGCCCAGCAGGAGGACGTGGGACATCAACACGCTCCACAGCATCAGTCCCCTCGCCCACTGGCCGCGCGACACGGCCATGATGCCCTCGGCAACCCACCAGCTGGGGAACAAGGGATTCGCCGCGACGCGCAACCCCGGCACCAGCCGCGCGAGGAACAATGTCGCATCGTCCTCGCTCCCGCCCGCGGACGTCGCCGCCGCGCGCATTCCCCAGATCACGCCCGCCGCGGCCAGCACCGCCACGACGACCAGGAGCTTTTTCCCGCGCGGCAGCCAGCGCGCGCCCAGCAGGCACACCAGGCTGCCGATCCCGCTGAAGAACAGCACCAGCGGGATCGAGAAGAACAGGGTCACCAGCGAGAAGAAGACGGACAGCTTCTCGTGCCACGCGTAGGCACCGATGAACGGAATGATCGTGAAGAAGAACGCCCAGGACGAGTATACCGCCGACTGCAACGTCTTGTAGATCGCGATCTGCCCCATGTCGAGCGGCTTGAGGAACAGGAACGCGGTCTCGTCGGACCGGAAGAACGTCGTGTACGAAGTCAGCACGCCGGAGATCGCCAGCATCACGCCCAGCGCGAGGAAGAAGAGGGCGAACAGCCGCGAGACGAGCATGAGGCCGATGCCCCCGAGCGTGTCGAGAAACCAGAACCCTTCCGCGAACAACATCCACAAGCCGACCAGCATGAACGCCGCGAAGAGAAGGATGAACGCGATCTTGAATGAGGAATGCTCCCGCACGATGCGGCCCAGGTTCCGCATCGAACGCATGTCCTTCTTCAGCAGTGCCAGAAATTCGCGCATGATGAACGTCACGTTGCCAGGCTGAAGAACACGTCCTCCAGCCGGCCGCCCTCGATCGAACACTTCGCCGCAAGCTGCTGGACCGTTCCGGTCGCCACGAGACGGCCGTTGACGATGATGCCGATGCGGTCCGCCATGTCCTCGACCAGCGCGAGGATGTGGGTCGTCAGGAAAATGGTCATGCCCTCGCGGGCCTTCGCCTTCAGAAGGTCCTTGATCATCCGGATACTGAACGGGTCGAGGCCGATGAACGGCTCGTCCACGAACAGGATGCGCGGCTTGTGCAGGAGCGTCACCGCGTAGATCACGCGCTGGCGCAGGCCGTGCGACAGGTCCTTGATCAGGACGTGGCGATGCTCGACAAGCCCGAACCGCTCGAACGATTCCTCCATCTCGCGCGCCACCTCCGCGCGGGGAACCCCGTACAGGTCGCCCGTGAACTCGAAAAATTCGGCCGGGGTCAACCGGTCGTAGAGAAACGGGAAATCCGGGATGTACCCCGTCATGCGCCGCACCGCGATCGGATCTTCGCCGATGTCCACGCCTCCGATCCGGACCCGGCCGGCCGTCGGGTGCAAAAGTCCGCACATCATTTTGATGGTCGTGGTCTTGCCCGCGCCGTTGGGGCCCAGGAAGCAGAACAGTTCGCCGCGCGGTACGGCCAGGTCCAGCTCCCGAACCGCATGCACGGAGCCGTAATCCTTCGAAAGACGTTCGAGTTCGATCATGCGCGCCTCTCTTTCTCAATACTCCTGCTTCACCACGTCCGCGTTCAGTTGTCCGACAAGACCCAGCAGCTTCAACTGGTCGGCCGTCTCGCCCTCCAGGATCGCCACGTGCGTCGCGTCCACCGCCTCCTGCCCGATGGTCGGATCCAACTCCCACCACCGCCCCACGAAGACCGCGGGCCACGCGTGGTAGTAGAAAGCCCCGTTGGTGTGCAGGAGGCCCACCTTGATTTTCGCCGGAATCCCGACGGCCCGCGCGAGCGCGACAAAGAGATAGGTGTGCTCGTTGCAGTCGCCCTCCATGTTGCGGAGGACGTCCAGCGCCGAGGGCAGGCTGACCGTCGGCTGCTTCTTCACCTTCCGGTACACCCATTGGTAGATCGCGCGAACCTGTTTGACGCGGTCCGTTTCGTCGCCGACGATCGCGCGCGCGCGGCCGACGATGGCGGGATCGCCGGATTGGACGAAATCGGTTGCCGCCAGGTACGCGCGGGACTCGTCCGTCAGCGGGCCTTGCGCCGCGGGAATCGCGTCCGACCGGATCGTGAGCACAACCTCGTTCTCGCCGCGGGAGTCCACGGTCTGGCGCGCACCCGCCCAATCCACGGAAGCAACCGGCTGCCCCTTCAGGCGCAGCGTCAGCAACCGGCATTTCCGAGGATCCGCAATATCGCCCTGCACAGGGACCGCCATCGTCCGAAGCATGTCATCCCCGGCGTCGTCCATGTTGAAGGTCAGCGCCAGCGCCTCGTCCGCCGTCGTGGCCTCCATCGTCCAGCCGAACGGCGTATCCTGCTTCAGCATCCGCCCATCGGCGTCCATCCACGCGCGGACGCGCATCCCGTGGACATCCATCTCCAGCACGGTCGCGGACTGCTCCTTCCCGTTGACCGTCAGCGTCTCCGCGCCGACGGCCCGCACGAGGACATCGGCCGTGGACAGCGTCGTCGGGTCGAGGGTCTTCACGCGCAGTTCCTGGCCGGGCTTCAGCCGGCTCAGGGAAAGCTCCAGCATCGGCGAATACAGGATGGCGTCGTCCGGAATTTTCACCGTGATCTGCCGGACGCCCGCGGGGGAACTGATGCGCGCCCAGAACGTCTCCCGCCCCCGTCGCCGGCCGTCCACGCGGATCGTGTAGCGTTCCGCGGACATCAGGAAGTAGAACTTCTGGAGGTCGTACAAGGCGTTGAGCGACGCATCCGCCGCAATGGTGATGTTCTGCGGCTCGCCCATGACGTTGAGATTCAGGATGGTCTTGCTGGTGACCTTGTACTGCTCGGTCGGATTCTTCTCGTCCGTGGCGATCTGCGTCTGGCTGTAGCCGATGGGCTTGCCGTGGAAGAGAATCTTCATCCACGAATCGAGGACGACGGGCCCGCCCGGCAGAATGCCGCGATACCCGGGTAGCGCGCGCGTGAACCAGCCCGGGAAGGCCTCGTAACGGAACAGCCATCCGGTCATGGCCAGCCAGAAAAGGACGATTAGAATCTGGATCGCTCGACGTTTCATGAATCAGCGCGTTGCCGCGCCTCAAGATACACCGCGAAGCCGTTCCGCGAAACCCCATTTGGGTCCAGCCGGAGAAATGCGCTTGAACGTCCGGCCGCGCGCCTTAATATTCCCGGCAAACGGCTGCTAATCAAGGGAGGTCGGACATGGACAAGCTGTGGTACTACACGCAGGGCGCGGCACAGGAGAAGAAAGGTCCGGTTCCGGAGGACGAAATCAGGCTTCTGGTCGCCAGCGGACAGATTCAGTCGTCCGACCTGCTCTGGTCCGAGGGCATGGCCAACTGGTTGCCGCTCAGCGCGCTGCCGCAGCTGAAAGGCCCGTCGTCGCAGATCGCCTCCGCGTTCACCGCTCCGGCCGCGGCCGCCGCGGCCGGCCAGGCCGGGATTCCGGAAGGGCTGACGGGCTGGATGACTTTCGTGGCCGTCATGACCATCATCTCCGGCGCGTTCTACTGCCTCGGCTGCATCTGGATGATCATCGGCATTCCGACGATCATTGCCGGCACGGCGCTCCTGGGCGCGAAGAACGCCATCGCGAACATGGGCAGCGTGGATGCTTCGCTCTCCGTGTTCTTCGCCAAGCTGAATTCGTTCTTCAAGATCACGGGTATCGTGTACATCATCGGGTTCATCGCCGGCATCGTCATCTTCATCCTGTACTTCGGCGTGATCGCCGCCGCGATTGCAGGGAAGGCCGGCATGCAGCCGTAGGCCCCGCGCCATGTTCACCTTCAAAACACATATCCGAATGGGCGACACGGACGCGGCGGGGATTCTCTACTTCGTCAACCAGTTCCAAATCGCCCACGAGGGATTCGAGCACTTCCTCGATTCCATCGGCCTCGGTGTGGGACACATGCTGGAAAACACCGATTACCGGCTCCCCATCGTCCACGCCGAAGCCGACTACAAGGCGCCGCTGAAAGTCGGCGACCCGCTGACCGTCTGCATGACCGCCGCGCGGGTCGGCCATTCCTCCATCTCGCTCCTCTTCCACCTCTTCAACCGGCACGACAAGGAGGTGGGCACGGTCAAGATCGTCCACGTCGCGGTCGACAAGACCACGTGGAAGAAGCGCGCGCTGCCCATCGAGATCAAGGACGCCTTCGAGAAGCATCTGCGGTAAACGAGGCGTCCCTCTTCGTTGACGCGGCAAGGACTTCTCCGCCGGGGCGGATGCGGTCCACTTTCCAACATTCGTGTTTATTCGCGTTCATTCGTGGTTTATATTCCGACCCGGCAGCCATGACCGACAACAACGCCATCATCCGCGCGGAGGGGCTCACGAAGATCTTCCGCGATTTCTGGCACCGGCCCAAGGTGCGCGCGGTGGACGCGCTCTCGTTCGAGGTGCGCCCCGGCGAGGTGTTTGGCCTTCTCGGCCCCAACGGGTCCGGCAAGAGCACCACGCTGAAAATGATCCTCGGCCTTCTTCACCCGAGCCACGGACAGCTCAGCGTCCTCGGCCGTTCGCCGCGCGACGTGAAGACCAAGGAGCGCGTGGGCTACCTGCCGGAGGAGTCCTACCTGTATCAGTACCTGACCGGGGAAGAGACGCTGGACTTCTACGGGCGCCTCTTCGATCTCGGCTCCGGCGAGCGCAGGGAACGGATCGAACAGCTGCTCCGGATGATCGGCCTCGAGCACGCGAGAAACCGCGTCGTGGCCGAGTTTTCAAAGGGAATGGCCCGGCGGATCGGCCTCGCGCAGGCGTTGGTCAACGATCCGGACCTCGTCATCCTCGACGAGCCGACGTCCGGCCTTGACCCGCTTGGCTGCCGCCAGGTCAAGGACCTCATCGTCACCCTCGCCCGCCGCGGCAAGACCATCCTCCTTTCGTCGCACCTGCTCGCGGACGTGGAAGACGTCTGCGACCGCATCGCCATTCTCTACAACGGACGCATCCAGGCCATGGGCCCGATCAAGGACCTGCTCGAGGAAAAGAGCCGCCTGCAACTGACGATTCCGGAACTGCCGCCCGATGCCATGAAGCGCGTCCTGACCGTCATCCGCGAAGCCATCGGCCAGGACCCGGAAGTCGATCATCCGCGCCGGAACCTGGAGCACTATTTCCTCGAAGTTGTCGAGAAGGCCCGCCGTGGATCCGCGGACTCATCCGGCGTCGGCCCGTCCGAGGGTGTCGCGCGGTACCTGTCTCATGAATAAGATCCTGGCCATCGCAGGGATCGCCATCCGCAACGCTGTGCGCT
Organism: uncultured Lentisphaerota bacterium; assembly: GCA_937870865.1. Classification (GTDB taxonomy): domain Bacteria; phylum Verrucomicrobiota; class Kiritimatiellia; order CAIQIC01; family JAGNIJ01; genus CALMZY01. The sequence goes on from CALMZY010000306.1 coordinate 5,777, forward strand.
CGCGGATCGTGATCATCCTGCTCGGCATCCTCCTGCTTGTCATCGTGGGCCTGCCGCTCACCGTCAAGGGCGACGGCACGATCGCGGGCCAGGTTCGGGTTCTGCTCGGCTATACGCTGGGCCTTGTCAGCTTCATTCTCTCGCTCACCACCTTGTGGGCCGGCTGCGCGGCGGTCTCGCTGGAAATCCAGGAGCGCCAGATTCATCTGGTCGTCACAAAACCCGTCGCCCGCGCGCAGATCTGGCTCGGGAAATGGCTCGGTCTCCTGATCCTCAATGCCGCACTCCTCGCCTTCTCCGGCGCCGTCGTGTACGGCCTGCTCCGGTGGACACATCGCCCGGAGAAACTGACCCCCGAACAGCTCGTCGAACTCCGCGAAAACACCCTCATCGCCTGCACGGTGGTCCGGCCGGACCCGCTCAACATCGACGACAAGGTGCGCGCCGAACTGGAGACACTCCGGGCCGGCTCACGTGTGCCTGACGATGTCCCGGAATCCGAAGTGGAAAAAGCCGTCCGGCAACGAATGCTGACGGACGCCTTTTCCGTCCCGCAAGGCGGCATGCGGCAGTGGATCTTTGCGGCCCCGGCCCCGGCGAAGACCGTGGCTCCGCCCCTGTTCCGTTTCCGGTTTTCCAGTTCGTCGATCGGCCCGGAATCCGTCCCCGGCCGGTGGACCGTGCAGCGCGAATCCGGCGGCGATCCGTTCCAGGCCGTGCAAACCAATACGTCGGGCATGGCCTGTCTTTTGAAAGTCCCGGCGGATGCTGTGGTGGGCGCCGGCGCGCTCCGGGTCACCTATGAAAATCTGAGCGCGGCGCCCATCGTCGTCTCCTTCGATCCCGCGGACGGACTGCTGCTGTACTTGCCCGCCACCGGTTTCGAGGCCAACTTCGCGCGGGCCCTGCTCGTCATCCTCTGCCGTCTCGCGTTCTTTGCAGCGCTCGGAGTCACCGCCGGCAGCCTGTTCTCCATGCCGGTCGCGTCGTTCGTTTCGATCTGCGCCCTTCTCATGATCCAGATCAGCGGCTACA
>CALMZY010000307.1 GCA_937870865.1 uncultured Lentisphaerota bacterium
AGGTCGTCCAGGAAGTCGTCTCGCACTTCGGCGACAAGGTGTACGAGACGCTGATCCCGCGCAGCATCCGGCTCGGCGAGGCGCCCAGCTACGGCAAGCCGATCATCCAGTACGACAAACACTGCACCGGCGCGGCCGCCTACCGCCAGCTCGCCCGGGAATTTCTCGGACGCCGCAAACAGACCGGCAAGGAGCCCGCCGCCGAAGAGGATTTGAAAGAAGAAGTCCCCGCGGAACAGCCTGCCGCGCCGGCGGCTCCCGAACAAGCCGCGCCGATGCCGCCGGTCGATTGATTTTTCCAAACCTTGGAAAATTTTCGGGCGGTTTTTCCAAACCTTGGAAAACTCTCACCCCAGCCTGAAGAAACCTTCGTCCTCGTCGTCGTCCTCGCACTCGTCCTCGGCCGGTGTCTTTCGAGCACGACGACGAGATCGAGGACGATTGAACATGGGGAAGGCTGTCGTGAGGGATCGATTACACCACGCCCAGCTCTTCGCGCGTCTCGTTCCTCAGCCGCTTGAGCTGGCCGGCGAGCGCGATCTTCTTGAGGCTGGTCATGCGGTCGACAAGCAGCACGCCGTTCAGGTGATCCATCTCGTGCTGGACAACGCGCGCCACGAAGTGCCGGAGCCGCAGGTTCCGAGCTTTCCCGTTCGTGTCCAGGCACTCGATCGCGATCTCCACGGGACGCCGGACCGGCGCGTAAATCCCGGGGAAGCTGAGGCATCCCTCGTCGCGCACTTCCGTCTCCTTGGACGATTCGACAATCACCGGGTTGATCAGGACGAGCGGCATCTTCACGTCGGGGTTGAAGCGCACCCCTTTTTCGTCCGCGTCGTATTCGGCCGGCACTTCGATCACGCAGACGGCCACGGTCTCCCCGACCTGCTGGGCGGCCAGCCCGACACCACCGTTGTCTCCGCGCATGGTCTCGATCATATTCTTGGCCAGCGCGCGGATCCGGTCATCCACGGACTTCACGGGCTCCGCTTTTTCGCGCAGCACCGGGTCGCCGTATTTTCGAATCTCCAGTTTCATGGGGCTTTCGTGTTTACCATATCCTGTTTTCAAGGCAAATCAATCTGTTGGTGTCAACCGCCGCGGTCGGCGCCCGCGGCTACAAGACCTGTAGCCGCCCGCGCCGAGGGCGGCCGGGAACGTGGGCTTGCTGTTTCCATGCCGTTCCCCTAAAGTACCGGGGCATGAACGGGGCTCTGGTCGTCATCCCAACCTACAACGAGAAGGAAAACGTCCGGGACGTTTCCAAGGCCGTTCTGGCCGCCCTGCCGGAAGGGCATATCCTTTTTGTGGACGACAACTCCCCCGACGGCACCGGGCGGATCGTCGACGAGCTCGGGGCCCAGGACCCGCGCATCCACTGCCTCCACCGGGAAGGCAAGCAGGGGCTTGGCCGCGCGTACATCGCGGGCTTCAAGTGGGCGCTGGAGCGCGGCTACGAGTTCATCTTCGAGATGGACGCCGATTTCTCCCACAACCCGAACGATCTGCCGCGGATTCTCGATGCGGCGCAGGAGGCCGACCTCGCCCTCGGTTCGCGCTACGTGGGCGGGATCCGGATCATCAACTGGCCGCTGAACCGGCTGATTTTGAGCAAGGGCGCGGCCATCTATGTCCACCTGGTCACCGGCATGCCGTTCTCCGATCCGACCGGCGGGTTCAAGTGCTACCGCCGCGCGGTTCTGGAGTCCATCGATCTGGACCGGATCAAGTCCAACGGCTACTCGTTCCAGATCGAGATGACCAACGAGACCTGGCGGCGCGGCTTCCATGTCGTCGAGGTGCCGATCACCTTCGAGGAACGCCGCTCCGGGCATTCGAAGATGAGCTCCTCGATCGTGCGCGAGGCCCTCTGGATGGTTTGGAAACTCCTGTTCCGGAACAGGCTGAAACGCTCCGCGCCGGATGTTCGCAACGCGAGAAGCGTGAAGGCAGGCGGAAGCAGATCATGAGCAAGCCCCGGCTGGTCAGCATCGTTCAAGCCATGCGGCCCCGGCAGTGGACGAAGAACATCGTCGTGCTGGCCGCGTTCGTCTTCGCCCTCGGCGACCGGCATTTGAACGTCAACGTCGCCGATTTCTGGATCGTACTGAAGGCGGCCATCCTGTTCTGCGCCGTATCGAGCGGCATTTACCTGATCAACGACATCCGCGACGTGGGGCTGGACCGGGCACATCCGACGAAGAAACTGCGCCCCCTGGCCGCCGGCGAGATTTCGACCGCGACCGCGGCGGTGACGGCCTTTCTGCTTCTCGCCGCCGGACTCGGCGCGGCGGCGTGGCTCTCCGTGCCGCTCTTCTCCGTCGTGGCGGGCTACGTGGCGCTGCAGTTCGTGTACACGTTCGCGCTGAAGCAGATCGCGCTGGTTGACCTGTTCGTGATCGCCTCCGGCTTCGTGCTCCGCGCCCTGGCGGGGGCCGTCGTTCTCCAGGTGCCGATTTCGCCATGGCTGCTCCTGTGCGCCCTTCTGCTGGCGCTGTTCCTCGCGCTCTGCAAGCGGCGGCACGAGCTCGTCGTGGTCAACGACACGGGCGGCGAAACGCGCGAAAGCCTTGCGCAGTACAGCAGCCAGCTCCTGGACCAGTTGATTGCCGTGGTCAGCGCGGCCACGCTGGTTTCCTACGCGCTGTACACGCTGTGGCCGGATACCGTCGCCAAGTTCGGGACGGCCAAGCTTGGCCTGACCATCCCGTTCGTGATCTTCGGCCTGTTCCGCTACCTCGACCTGGTCTATCGCCACGAAAAAGGCGGCCAGCCGGAGGTGATCCTTCTGACGGATAAACCGCTGCTGGCGGACCTGGCGCTGTACGGCTTGACCGTGGCCGCGGTCCTGTTGTTGAGGTAACTCTCCCCCGCCGATCCCAAGCGCTTTTTGAACGCCCGTCCCGCTCTTCCTGTCCATTCATCAAAGCTTGCTCTCGGTCTGTAAAAAACATACCTTCTGGGCTTTTACAAACAACGAACGACGACCTGTGGTGTGAGCTATGGCTGATAATAAAAACCCGAATAAAACCGTGCCTGCCCAAGCCGTTTCGCAATCCCCGGAAGAGAAAGCCGCGTTCTTCGACCATCAAAGCGGCGCCTTCTTCCGGAAACTGGACTGGGGGGCGTTCTGGACCACCTTCCTGATCACCTTCGGCGTGTACTGCTACACCCTGGCCCCCACCGTCACGCTGGAAGACAGCGGCGAGCTGGCCGTGGGTTCGGACTACCTCGGCGTCCCTCACCCGCCGGGATATCCCAGCTGGACGTTGTTCACGTGGTTCTTCCAATGGATCTTCGGCTGGGTTCGCTACTACGGGAATCCGAATCCGGCGTGGAGCGTCGGACTGGCCTCGGCCTTCTTCGGAGCCCTCGCCTGCGCCATGCTCGCTCTCCTGGTCAGCCGCTCCGGAACGGACATGCTCCGCAGCGTGAAGAAGACCACGGACGTGATCGGGATCTCCACGGAAAGCCTCGTGTGCTGGGTCGGCGGCGTCAGCGGCGGACTCCTGCTGGCCTTCAGCCCCGTGCTCTGGTCCCAGTCGGTCATCGTCGAGGTGTACGCGCTGAACGCCTTCTTCCAGATGCTTCTGCTCCTCCTGACGTACATGTGGATGTGCCGGCCGAAGGACGACAAGATCCTCTACATCACCGCGTTCCTGTTCGGATTCGGCATCACGAATCACCAGACCCTTCTCTTCGTCGGCCCGGCGCTGGTGGCCGCCATCTGGTTCCGCGACCGCTCGCTCTTCCGCGACTGCATGGCCGCGCTGTTCCTCTGCGTTTCCGGTTACCTGTTCTGGAAAGCCAGCACCATGACGGGCAACCTCTCGCCGGAAGCCCTGCGCTCGAAGAACACGACCACCACGATGGCGGTGTTGTTCCTGCTCGCGCCCGTGGGCCTGTTCCTGATCGAGCGTAAGCTCATGACCGAATGGAAGCGCGTCCTGCTCATCGGCAGCCTGTGCCTGCTGGGGCTCGGATTCAACGGGTTCATGCCCATCTCGTCCGAGCAGAACCCCCCGATCAACTGGGGCTACCCGCGCACGCCGGAAGGCTTCAAGCACGCCCTCACGCGGGGGCAATACGAGAAGATCACCGCGTCGGACATCTTCTCGGCCAAGTTCGTCGCGCAGCTGGGCGCGTACTTCAAGGATCTGCGCCAGCAGTTCACGCTTCCCATTGCCCTCATCGGCCTGGTGCCCTTCTTCTTCATCGGGCGCATCGACCGCCGGGGCCGGACCTGGCTGATCACGTCGCTGGTCGCGTTCGTCTCGCTCAGCATCGTGCTCATCACGTTCCAGAACCCCGAACTGGACATTCAGACGCTCTTCATCGGCCGCGTGCAGTTCATCCAGTCGCACGCGGTGTACGCCATCTGGCTCGGGTACGGGGCCCTCTTTGCGCTCGCCTATCTTGAAACGCTTCTCAGCGGGCGCGGCGTCATCAAGCCGCTGGCCCTGGCCATCGCCGTCGCCTTCCCGGCGGTGCTCCTGTATCAGAACGCGTACGACAAGGAGCAGATCAAGATCGTCGGCGGGGCCGAGCAGAACCAGCACGAGTTCGGCTGGCAATTCGGCAACTGGCAGCTTCAGGGTGTGGACGGCATCCGATCGGACCTCAGCTACAAGAAGTCCGCGGAGGAATTCGAACAGATCTGGAAGGAGTATCCC
>CALMZY010000308.1 GCA_937870865.1 uncultured Lentisphaerota bacterium
GCGGGGCCGTCCGGCGCGATGGCTCGCCATTTTCCCATCGGCGGAACTCCTGTTCCAAGGCCGCGCGGATGGCGTGCACATCGCGGGGCGGAACAACCACTCCGGCACCGAGCCGCTCGACCAATTCCTGCGCGTCGCCCTGCTGAAGCGGAGCGAGGATCCGCGTGCCGGCGCGAAGGTAGTCGTAGAGCTTGCCGGGTACGGATGTGCAGTAGTCCTTCCCCTTGGATTTCATCTCGATCTGGAGGAGCAGGCAGAGATCGGCTTTCATGCACAGCTGTAGCGCCTCGGCGTGCGGCAGCGCGGGCATGACCCGCAGACAGGCCGGGTAACGGAAGGAATTGAAAAGCGCTTTGTCAAAGTCCGTGAACGCGCCTGCGAAGAGGATCTCGATTTTTTCACGCCACGCGGGCTGGGTATCCAGGAGGAGCTCCACAGCCTCGAGGAACCAGCGGGGCGAGCGCGTGTTGGGATCGCTGTCGATCGGCCGGTAATCCATGCCCAGGATCCGCTTGAAGGAATGGCGGGGTGAACCGGCGCGCATATGGAATGAGGAAAAGATGCCGGTATAGACCACGGTGAATTTCGCGGTACGCTCGTTTCCGGGGGCGGTGATCTTTTGAAAGTTCATCTCGTCGTACCCATTGGGAATTACGGCAATCTTTCCGGGGGGAATGCCGATCCTCGTGATCAGCAGGTCCCGAGCCGTCGGTGTGTTGGCGATGACCGTCACGGCTCTTGAAAGCACTCGACGCTCGAGCCGGCGCTCGAGCGCGAAGTCCATCCAGTGCCGGTATTTTGCCCAAGAGTAGCAGGTCCATGGATCGCGGAGATCGCAGACGAGGGGCAGGTTGGTCTCGCGGGCAAGCGCCTCGGCGACCAGGAGGGTCTCGACGGGCGGAGCGCTGGCGTAGATTACCTGCGCGGCGTGGTGCCGGACGAGTTCTCGGGCGACCGGCAGGACGCGACGAAGGACGCGTGCTCGCGCCGAACGGCTGATCCATGTCCCTCCGAGCGGCAGGCGCTGCAGCCACCTGCGAATCGGGTGGCACGCGTGCTTCGACATCAAGCTCCATTCCATGCGCCGGACTTCCGCCCACTTCGAATTGTCATGCCACTCCTTGAGAACGCCGTAGGGAATGACGCGGTCATCGTCGGATGCGCAGAGAATGACCGGATTGATGCCGAAGTCGGGCAAGTATCGCGCGACGGCCTCGTTGCGCAGGGTGCCACTGTGGTGAGACGGGGGGAATCCGTGCAGGATCAGCAGTGCCTTGACGGGCGGATTTTCGCCGGAGGGGCCTCGCACGGTTCGGAGTTGCAGTGGGTGCCCGGGGTTCGGGTTGTGCCGCCGCCTGAGATTCACCAGCCGTTCGGTCAACACGGGCCCCACGGCACAGCGCAACAGGCGCGCGGGCCGGCTGTAGACCTGCGGAATCCCGCCATCCCGATGCATGGCGCGGGCCTGTCGGAAGTACGCGGCGGCTTTTTCCGTTTCTCCGTGCCGGAGATAATGCCGTGCGGCCCGGGCCATGGCCGCCGCGAAACTTCGCGCGCGCGGGTCGGTGAGTCTGCCCGATGTCATCAGACCCTGGTAGGCCGGTTCGAGGATTCGCGAGAACTGATCCAGCACCCTGACGTAGTTGCTGGACACGCTGTCCGGCAGACATCGTCCCGTGCAGAGCACCTCCGGGAGGTGGTGGAACGTGCAGTCCCGGCAGGCGAGGCGGAGATGCAGGTCGAATTCCTGCGCGCACGGCAGATCGGTGCGCCAACCGCCGATCGCAAGCAGGTTCTTCCTCCGGTGCAGGGCGAGGATGGTGGGGAGGGTGTGCTGGAGGATGAACGCAACGGGATCCTCGCCGTGGTAGGGAGGCGCGAACCAGTCCACCGGTTCCGAATTGGCGAAGGCGATCCTGGTCGAGTCGCAGAACACCACATCGGCGCTCGTCTGCTGCATAACCGCCAATTGCCGCTGCAGCTTGTTGGGTTCGAGCAGGTCATCGGCATCCAGGAATTGGATCATTTCCCCGCGGCTGGCCTCGAGGCCCGCGTTTCGTGCCGCGCCTCCTCCCTGGTGCGGCAGGGACAGGCAGCGCACGCGGTCGCCGAAGGATCGGATCACCTCCAGACTGCCATCGGTCGACCCGTCGTCCGCGACGACGACCTCGACCGCGGGGTGCGTCTGCGCCAAGGCGCTCCGTATCGCGTCGCCCACGAAGTGCTTGCCGTTGTAGCAGGGGATGATGACGCTGACGAGGGGTGTGGTTGGCTCGGTCATGGAAAGGAGCAGAAAGGAGTCATGGAGCGGGAGATCTCAACGGCCGGAGAAGGTTGCCAGCCGCAGGTACCCGCGACGGAGAAGGTTCTGAAGCACAGGGTGTTGCGCGGTCCGCCTTTTCGCGTACTGCCGCAGTTTCCGGGACCACGACGGCGGTTTCAACGACTCGCGCAGGCTCCTGCACAACGCCTCGTCGGCAGGCCTTCCCTCGAGCGCGCGCAGGTTCTCCATGACGAACGTGCGCGACCCCTCTGTTTCCGCGGTCATGCTGGCGACGCGATCCAGGTCAAGGGGGCTGTCGAACGTCGTGCAGCGCTCCAGCGCCCCGGCCACGTGTAGATTGATCATGGTCCGCACGCACTTTTCGCACCGGCCGCAGTTGCGTTCGCCGCGCAGCGGATTCCAGCAGACCCGGAGATTCTGGAGGGCCGCATCGGATGTGGCGAGGAGCGCGACTTTTTCGACGCGCGCGGCCTCGCACCCGTCGTGTACAAACTCGAGCGACTCCGAACTCCAGAGAGGGTCCAGTTCGGGATGGGTCCCCCAGGGGAACAGGGCGGAGTAGGCGAAGGCGGAAGCGATGTAGATTCGGCGGAACGAGGCGGAGAGAAGATGTCCGACCGCGGCGAGCATGGTCCCGTGCCCGAAGTGTCCCCAATCCACGCAGGCGTCCAGGAAAGGGCGCAGGTTGGTTTCGATTTCCACGATCCGCTTGCCCATGCGCGAGGCCGTCTTCCGAATGTTCTCGGACGTCCGCTCGTAGAACGCGGTGTTGTCGAGGCCGATGTTGTCGAACCCCCGCACGAAAATGAGGTCGGTAATTTCCTCGCGATGCTTCAGCAGTGTGTAGAAGGAATCCACGCCCCCGGAGAAAAACGCGGCGACGCGGGCTTCGGGGCGGGTGGCTCTGACCACCGGACTGCACCCGACGACGTTCACCGGGCGAAGCGAGCGATTCCAGCCCCGGTAGATCTTCTGGATGGCCGGGAGGTTCGCGAGGAAACGCGCACTGATTTCGCCATCGATTCGCAGAACGCCGCCCGTTGTCATCGCGGGAAGAAGCACCGCGGCAACAAGGAACTCCGCCTGTCCTGTCAGGGCATCGCCACGGCTCTGGAAGTAGACATCGTGCCCGGCGGAGCCCGCCTGGAAGCGGACGTCGAGACGACGGCCCTCATCCGCCGCCTGGACAGAACTGATTCGCCACTCCTTCATGGCTGATGGCTTTCGTGAAGATGGGGGACGAGAGAGGATGCAAATCCGGGCGGGTCCGCGGAACTAGTCGTGGAGAAGGGTTACGACTTCTTTCCACATCTCGGCCAGCCTCTGCCGCTGTTTCTCGCCGGCGGTCTGGATTCTCCGAATCAAGTTGGACCGGTCCGGTTCTCTCAATACGGCATCGAGCTTCTGTAGCATCTCTTCGTCCGGCGCCGATGGGTCGAGAAGACATTCCATGCAGTCGTACTCCTCGACCAGGGCTGTGTACTTGTGGGCCCAGGCGGTGCCCAGGGTCGGCACTCCCTGCGACAGCGCGCTTACCGCAGAATGGTATCGTGAGCCCACCACGAGAAGGGCCTGTCCGATGATGCCCTTCAGGTGGAGAGGGTCGTCGTCGCGGATCACGTCGATGGGCCGGCCCCATGAGTCGACGATTTCGCGCGCCAGCTCATCGTCGTGCGACTTCGTGTGAAGCAACAGCGCGGGGCGCAGATCGCGGCGGTCGAGTTCCCGGATGACCGATACCATGAACGGCACGTAGCGCTCTCTCACCTGCGGCGGGGTTCGCCGCACCATTTGCACATTGGGGACCACGAGGGAACGCTTTGGTTCGGTTGGATAGCCGGGCGGGACGACGCCCTGCATATCCGTCGTGATGTCGGGAGCCATCTTGATGTGGTTCAGAGGGCCGCAGAGTTCCCGGACGTTTTCCAAGGAAATCCGGTCCCGGGCGAACACCAGGTTCGCGTTGAGGATGACTTCGCGGAAGGCCTGGCGGATCGGCTCCGAGGTGAACGGTCCAAATGCCTGGGGAAGAAGGATCAACTTCTTTCCGCTCTTTTTCCATCGCAGGGAGTCGACGGCCATGAGCTTCGCGTCGTCCGGACCCCAGGTGTCCCCGTACGCGAACCCCGACAAGTCGACGATGGCCTTGATTTCCTCCTCGGTAACGAGTCCGTATCGGCTGCGGTATCCGCGATGCATCAGCAGGTCGATCAGGAATCCCAGGCGTCCGGCCGCTCGGTTGTCCATCTTCTGATAAAGCCCCCAGCGGGCGCGTTCCTCGTAGGTGCCGGTCCACACCGTGCTGGCAAACTGCGCGCTTGGAAGCGCGGGCCTGAGCGCGGCGAGGACGGCCTGCATCATGAGCTCGTCCCCCTTGTTCCCCGAGCCGCCGCCGACCAGTTCAATGACGGGGTTGCTGCTTGTCCCGGGCCTGCCAGCCCGGCGAAGATAGCCCAGCGCCTTTCGCCCTTCCAGTTCCTGTTCGAAGGAGAGGGCGGGCTGGTTGACCAGCTGCAGGGCCGCCGCGGCGGCGAACCGGCGCGCGATGCCGAAGACCTGCCGTGCCCGGCGTCCCGGGGACTCGTGAAGCTCGTTCGGCGGGGTCAGCAGGCGCTGGGTTGCGCCGATTCCCTGCCAGCGAAGGCGCAGATAGCTGCGCTCCATTTTCTCCCGCGAGATCACGTGTTCGATGGCGCAGCGGGGTTGATAGACGATCCTCTTGCCCGCCTTGACCAGTCTCGCGCCGAACTCGCTGTCGCCGCCGGCAAGAAGGCCGGATCCCATTCGATCCAGGCCCGTGCTGAATCCTCCCACCTCAACCGCCACGGCCTTGGACACGCCGAAATTGCATCCCGGCACCTCGTGGGCCACGTCGCCGGGAAGCTGTTTCAAGGTGTCGCCCCGCACGCTGTACGCGGAAACCAGCGACTCGAGAATGACGGGGGTCATGTAGGCCGGGGGTTTCTGTTCGTAGCTTGGCCTCACAGGCCCGACGACGCACTCCGCCTCGAGCCTTTCAACCGCCTCGCGGTATCCATCCAGCCACTCCGGGACGACATTCACATCGTCATCGAAGTAGACGACATGCTCGAACGCGGCCTCCCGCAGCGCGCGGTTCCTGCCCTGGTTGAGACCCGGCTTGGGTTCGAAGACGACTCGAACCGGAAAGGGAAGGCGGGGCGCCATCTCTGAGACCACCGCGGGCGTATTGTCCGTGCAGTTGTTGTTGATGATGACGAGTTCGACCTGGAGACCGCCCGGCACGGAGACGCGGGAAAGGCTCTCGAGCGTCTGGCGAAGCAGTCGGGCACGATTGTACGTCGGGATGGCCAGGGTGATGCCCGTCATGGGGTTCCTTCCTTCGCGCTGTCTCCCAGCGAAAAGCGCGCAGGCAAATAAATCGGGCCGCAGTGCGCGGGCGGCAGCTTGCCGCTGCCATACACATCGGCGGTGATGACCTCAACGGAGAGACTGTCGAAGATGGCGTCGACCGTGAGGTGCTCGTCGCCCAGGTAGAGGTCGATCGTATAGGTGCCGGGCATCAGGGGGAGCTTCTCGAGGTGGCACGTGATCCGGCCTTCGCGGACGGATTTGAAATCGAAGCCGGGGATCACGCGGTTGCTGACGGAGAAGACCGCGGCCCCGATGTAGTTCTTCACCACGATTCCGAGCACGGGCTTGAAGGCCCTGTCCGGGCTGACGAAGTCCACGGAGACGGACAGGTCTTCGCCCATTCGGATCGCCGCGACCGGCGAGAGCGATTGGGACGACAGCGTTCCCGTTCGCATCATCGGAATGGAATCCTTCCTGCGCCCCGGGTGTGCGGTCAGGTCCACGCGGCCGGCCGAGTGTTCGGCGACGGAGGCCTGGTAGTGCGAGACCACTTCCTTGACCGCGCCATCGGTATCCAGGGCTCCCGCGTGAAGCAGGATGCAGCGATCGCACAGCGATTCGATGGCCGCCATGTTGTGGCTGACGAAGATGATGGTTCGCCCGTCGCCGTGGGCCACATCGCTCATCTTGCCGAGGCATTTCTTCTGGAACTGGATATCGCCCACGGCGAGGACCTCGTCCACGAGCAGGACTTCCGGCTCGAGGTGGGCCGCCACGGCGAACGCGAGGCGGACGTGCATTCCGCTGGAGTACCGTTTGACCGGCGTGTCGATGAACTTGTCGACCTCCGCGAAGGCGACGATCTCGTCGAACTTCCGCCGGATTTCGGCACGGGTCATGCCGAGGATGGCGCCGTTCAGAAAGATGTTCTCCCGGCCGGTCAGCTCGGGATGGAAGCCGGTGCCGATTTCGAGGAGGCTGCCGACGCGGCCGCGGATTTCGACGCGGCCTTCCGTGGGGTAGGTGATCTCGGAAAGAATCTTGAGGAGCGTGCTCTTGCCGGCGCCGTTGCGGCCGATCAGCCCGACCACCTCGCCCTTCCGGACATCGAAAGAGACATCCTTCAGCGCCCAGATCGCCTCGTCGCGCCGGACCTGTTCCTCGCGAGTGCCCTTCAGCCGGCGGAATGGCGCAAGCACCGCGTCCGTAAGCGAAGATCGAATCGTCTTGTAACGGTCACGGCGCGCGCCGATCCGGTATAGTTTCGACAGGTTTCTGACGGTGATGATGGGGGGATTCACGGAAGTTGGGGTGCGGTGTGTGGTGCCTGGTGCTTGGTGCTTAGTGCTTAGTGCTTAGTGAGTGGTGCGTGGTGCGTGGTTTGGGAGGGGATATGTGCCATTCCGGTTCTCCCTCTCGAACGTGCCAGCTCGATCCCTTCAAGTACTTGATGAATGCACCTATCTTCGAGCGAACTTGGCGGGCCAACGTGAAGAGCGGAACGAACGCATCCTCGCTCACATGTCCGCGATCCAACGCGCGGTAGAGTTGGCTCTGGACTTCGGTGCACGATCTTTGGGCATAACCGAGGAATCTGGCGAACTCGGGGTGTGACCCTCCGTCGAATCCCTCGGCGATATTGTCCATAACCGAGCCCGAAGATCGATCGATCTGATCCCTTAACGCCCAGTCTTTCGAGAAAGACCCCTTCGCGCAGACGGCGTGAATGTCCCGAGCCAACTGCCGGGCCAGTTGCCATGCTTCTATCTCTTCAAATCTTCGGATTGCCGTCACAAAATAACCCTCCAACCACGCACCAAGCACCACGCACTAAGCACTACGCACCAAGCACTACGCACCAAGCACGTCTTCACACCACGTCCGCGAAACTGCTTTCCATGCGCCGGAAATAGAACAGCCCGGCCAGGAACACCGCGGCTGCGACAACGATCGAGATCGCCATGTTTTCCCAGACAAACGGCTTGCCGAGGATCGCGGACCGGTACGCGTCCACGATGCCCGTCATCGGATTGAGTGCGAGCAGCCACTGCCACTTCTGCGGAATGGCACGCACGGGATATACGACTGGAGTCAAAAAGAACCAGATCTGGATGCCGAAGGGGACGAGATACTGAAAGTCGCGATAGGCCACGTTGAACGCGCTCAGGAGAATTCCCGCGCCGAGCGCGGCCAGGATGGTCAGCACGACCAGCGGTACGATGGCGAGCGTGGAAAGCGTGATCGGTACACCGTACCAGAGCATGAGGCCGAACAGGATCGCGAACGAGATGGCGAAGTCGACGAGACACGCGCCGGCGGACGAGAGGGGGACGATGAGCCGCGGGAAGTAGACTTTCGTGATCAGGTTGGCGCTGCCGGCGACGCTCGAGCTGCTGCGCGAGAGCGACTCGGAAAAGAACTGCCAGGGCAGCAGGCCGGCAAACACGAAGATCGGGTACGGATAGCCTTCCGAATCGATTTTCGCGAGCCCGCCGAAGATCACGCTGAAGACGACGAGCTTGATGAAAGGCTGGATGAACGCCCAGAGAACGCCGAGGACCGTCTGCTTGTAGCGGATAGTGACATCGCGCCAGGCGAGGAAGTACAGCAGTTCGCGGTAGCGCCAGATTTCAGCCCAGTTGATGGCCAGCCAGCCGCGGCGCGGTTCGATGACGCGGACGGGAAGGGAGGGAGCGGATAAATCGGTGGTGCTCATCAGGACTCGTCTTTTCCAGGTCTCGCGCGAACATCCTCGATGGTCTCTCTTCCCTCGAAAGGCTTGTCGCCGTAGGCGGTGATCGGGCCGGCCGCCAGGCGGTCGAGGTTCTTCGCCAGTTCGTACCGGAGCAGATCCATGTACTCGGGGATTTCCGCGATGGGTGTTGTGCCGCTGACCTTGAGGGCGATTTCGAGCGCGCCGTAGTCGCGCTCGTTACGGCGGACGCTGAGCGTACCGGACCAGGTGTCCGACTGTTTCCCCGGATCAGGCGCCGGGATGGAATTCGTGCCGAGCCAGGTCATGACCTCCGGCTCCGATCCGGATTCGCGCGGCAGCGTGAGCGTGGCGCGCGCGAGGTTCATGTCCTTGAAGGCCGCGGAGCAGGCTTCCCAGAGGCCGCCGGCCGTGAGGGCGGCGCGCATCTCGTGGATCGCGTGTTCCACGGAAATTCGCGCGTTGGTGGTGGTCCTCTTCCGGGTCTGTGCCTGCGTGAGCCGGCTCACGACATCCTCGAGGCGGACGTTGCCCAGCACGCGCACGCACACGAAGGCGATGAGCGCCAGGGACCCGAGCACAAGAATGGTCACTTCGCTCCGCTCCACCGTGATCAGGAGCGCCGCGCCGCCCAGGACCATGGTTGTGACGTAGAGCGTCAGCACCGCGCGCGGGTGGCTGTAGCCCATCGAGAGCAGGACGTGGTGGATATGCTGGCGGTCGGGCGACCCGCTCGGGCACTTCTTGTACCAGCGGCGCAGGATCGTGAGCGACGTGTCGAAGATCGGCACGCCGAGCGCCACCACGGGGATCAGCAGGGCGATGGCCGTTTCTGCCTTGCGCGTCGAGCCGATGAGCGAAAGAGCGCCGACGAGAAAGCCCAGCAACATGCTGCCTGAATCTCCCAGGAAGATCTTCGCGGGGTAGAAATTGAACAGCAGAAATCCGAAGACCGCGCCGCTGAAGCAGGACATCAGCAGCATCGCGAGAACGTTCCGGAAATGCAGGGAGACCAGAAACAAGGTCAGGCTGACAAACAGGCAGACGCCGGCGGCGAGGCCGTCGAGCCCATCCATCAGGTTCACGGCGTTCATGCACATCACGAACCAGAGGACGGTCACGGGGAAGCTGAAAAAGCCGAGGGTGATCGGGGTGTTGCCGAAGGGGTTGCTCACCACGTCGATCGACAGGCCGGTGTACCACGCCACGGTGGCCGCGAGGATTTGGAAGACGAGCTTCCAGCGTGCGCGGATGTTGCAGAGGTCGTCCACGAATCCAACGCCGATGGCGAGCAGCGACCCGCCGAAGAGCCCGGCCATCTGGACAGGGCGGGGATGCAGGAGGAGGAGATCTGACACCTGGTTGCGATAGAAGAAGAACAGGAACGCGAGCGGAAGGAAGAACGCGAAAAAGATCCCGACGCCTCCGAGGCGGGGAACGGGACGCTTGTGGAGCTTCCGGTAGTTGTCGGGCCGATCGACAAGGCCCAACCTGTGCGCCCCCACGCGCACGCTGTTCGTCATGATCGCCGCGATCAAAAACGAGATTACAAATACTGCAAGGCAGGTTGTCATTGCATGATCAAGTCGGCGAGAAAGACCGCGCCGGAATGGGACACACGTCACCCCGGTCAGTTACAGCGTGAATAACGCCATAACCTGTTGTTCCAACGATTCTTACGTTTGCAGACAAATGGATCAACCTCAGGCGAGCTGCCGCCTGCGTCCGTATAATACTTGCCTGCGGCGAAACGTTCAACAAAGGCTTTGGGCTTCTTGCCTTCGCTCTCATTCTTGCTCGCGGTGTAGAGGTGGCGCAATCCGTTCGATTTCCATGCCCGGCGGGGCGACGTCCTGAGCTCGCCCCAGGCAGATGCGGGCGAGTTCCCGGTCCCCAAGCACCAATTGTGCGCGGCCCAGCCAGAGCCAGCACTCGTAGTCGGTCGGGGCTGTCCGCGCCGCCTTCATGGCGGCTGCGCCGGCCTGCTGGGAAAGCCGGATGCGAAGGGCGGGCTCCAGTTTCCGGTCGGCGGCCTGCCAGAGGCAGTTCACGGTGACCTCGATGAGCGCGTCCGCATTTCCGGAGATTCGTTGAACGATGCGATCTGCCTCGGTGCATCCCGCCTCAATCGCGCTTGAACGATAGTGGAGTTCCTGGGTTCGACCGGCGATTTTCTGCCACTGAAGAAAACGCGCGAACGCCAGTTCGCCGCTCATTTCCGCCAGCGTGGCCAGCGTCAGCAGCGTCACGAGCACGGCACCGGCCGCCGCGGCGATTCTGACCGTGCGCGACCGGCTCGCATGATCGGGCCCATAGGCCGGCGCATGGTGCCCGGATTTTCGGGGAAGGGAGACTGCGGCCACGGCCATCCCGCACAACGCGGCAAAAAGGAACGCGTTCCCGGGCTTGTGGAGGCTGAAGTCGACGAGGCTGTGGACGGCGATGGCCGCCATGCTTACGGTCAGTCCGGCGATGAAGAACCGGGCGTTATCCGACGCGGCGGGCAGGTTCTTCCACACCGTTCTTGCCAGCAGGACGAACACAAGGGCGGCCAGAACGGCGCCCAGAATGCCGCCTTCCGCAAACAGCTGGGCATAGTCGTTGTGCGCGTGCAGGAACCGGCCCACCTGGAGTTTCTGGGTCTGGAAGAGGGGGAACGCGTGCTGAAAGCACCCGAAACCGCAGCCGGTGAAAAGAAAAGCCCCTCCCATGCGGAGAGCGGCGATCGACGCGGCAAGCCGGCTGCCGCTCAACGGCTCCATGGCCAGAATGCGTATGGACCCGATGCGGTCGGCGACGGACTGCCATCCGAGCCAGACGACCACTGCGGCGATGAAGAGGGCCATGGTTCCGATGAGCCGTCGCGGATTGATTCCCCGCGTTTGAGCGGTCATGAAAGCGCCGAGGATGCCCAAGGCGGCGGCGAGGCTTGCGATGGCCCCGCGCGAGAGCGACAGGAAGACGGCGCTGCCGATGATGACTCCGCAGAATCCCAGAAGAAGGGTCTGGTTAACCTCCTTGATGGAGAGCCGGGAGATGGTTTCGCGCCAGGAACCCGGACCGTACGCGCTGAACGACCGGCTTCGCAGAGGGAGCAGCGCCAGCGTCAGTCCGAGCATCATGTTCATGTACGCGGCGAAGTGATTCCGGTTGCTGAACGGTCCGAAGATCGTGCCGCCCATGCGCGGCCGGTGAAACCCGTAGATGGAATTCGTCCCGGTGAAGCTTTGGATCAGGGCGAAGACGGCCATCAGGAATCCGCTGATGACGAGAATCCACGCGGTCTTTCGCAGCGACCGCCAGCCCGTGGCCGTGTGGGAGATGACCAGGAACACGCCGAGATAGGCCGCGAAGAGGAGGAAGCTCTGCCTTGTGGATGCGGCGGAAACCGAAAGCGTACACGACGCAGGCTGTGTTCCCTCGCCCGCTTCCGCGGCGCCGAGAATCATGTCGCGCGTGATCTGTGCTTCGGCGGAGAGAGGGTTGACGGCCTGCACCAGCCGCGCGGGGAGGGGGACGGACTGGATCAGGATGAAGATCAGCAGGATGGCTCCGGCTATCGCGGGCGCCCGTGTGTGGCGGTTGAAGCCGCCGTGGCGGACGATGGACAGGAGCCATACGACCACGCCCACGTTGACCATGCCGCTGATCAGGAGATAAGCCCACGGCTCCGCGCTGCCAAACAACCAGGGTGAGATCAGGACGGCGCTGGTTACGATCCACCGGGCCGAGCGTCGCAGGATGTTGGGGACGGGCTCTTCGTATTGAAGCCGGTTCACACTTCAATGCTCTTCTGGGCTTTTTTCTGGGGCTTCGCCATGTCGTCCGAGTAATAGGAGCTGTAGTAGTCGCTCCGGTACCGGGCGTACCCGTGATAGTAGTAATCGGAGTAGTAGTGGCCGAAGCGCGAGACTCGCACATTGTTCAGGATGCCGCCGATGATCTGCGCATGCACCTTCTCGAGTTGCATGCGGGCGCGCGCCGCGTGGGCCCGCGTACGCTTGTCCGATTTGACCACGAGCAGTACGCCGTCGCTCATCCGGCTCAAGATGCTGGTATCGGACACGAACAGGATCGGCGGTGTGTCGATAATGACCCGGTCATATTTCTCGCGCATGTCGCTGATGATGTGCTGCATGCGGGTGGACTCCAGGAGTTCCGTGGGGTTGGTGGGCATCTGCCCGGCGGTGAGAATGTCGAGGTTCTCGATGATCTCCAGATCATGCACGGTCTTCTGAACGACCTGTTCCAGCTTGCATTCTCCCTGCAGCACGTTGCTGAGCCCCTTTGACGAGTCCAGGCTGAACATCTTGTGGACGCGCGGCCGGCGGAAGTCCGCGTCCATGAGCAGGACGCGCTTGCCGGTCTGGGCGATCACGAGCGCGAGGTTGCTCGCCGTCGTGGTCTTGCCGTCGCCGGGGCCGCCCGACGTGATGAGGATGACCTTGCTCTTCTCTCCGACGGGAGAGAAGAACAGGTTGGTACGGATGTTTCTGTACGCTTCGATGGCCGAGGAGTTCGGCTCCAGCGTGCTCACGAGCGCGCGGTACGAGGCCTTGCTGTCCACGCCTTTCCGGACCTTGATCTCCGGCACGAAACCGAGGACCGGGACGCCGACGCGGATCTCCAGGTCCTCGGGCGTGCGGACGGTGTCGTCCATCTGCTCCAGGAACACGGCGAGCCCGAAGCCCAGCACGAGGCCCAGGATGAGCGCAAACATGACCATGCGCTGCTTGTCGGGTTTGTAGGGCGCCTTGGGGACGCCGGCCTCCTCGACGACATCGACATTCGTCTTCGTGTAGTCGGCGGAAAGCTGAACTTCGCTCATGCGCTCCACGAGAACCTGGTACAGCTTGGTATGCCGGTCCAGCTCGTTGGCGAGCCGGCTGAACGCCAGCGAGTGTTTCGCGAGGTCGAGGGCGAGGTCATTCTGCTGGCTGTATTGCTGGGTGAGTTCCTCTTCCTCGTTTTCGAGGATCTTGAGCCGGGTCTCGAGGGAGTTGACAATGTTGTTGAGCGAATCGCGCAGTTTGGACTGCAGCAACGCCACCTTGGAGAGGACGGACTGCATTCTCGGATGATCCGGGCCATACACATCGGACAGGCTCGCTTTTTCCTGTTCCGCGGCGACCAGGGCACCCCGCAGTTGTGCGATGGTCTCGTCCTCCTTCATGGCGGGGATGGAGAAGAGCTGTTCGTTGCTCGTTTCCAGGGCGTCATTCTCGGCGGCGATCGCCTGCCGGATCACGCGGCACTGGGCGCCGATCTCGATCCGCTGAAGCTGTTTTTCGGTCAGCTGGTCGTTCAGGAGGGCCAGGCGCTTCAGCACGGGGTTGTCCTTGTCGGCATTGTCGAGGGAGGAGATGTTCGTCTCCTCGCGGAATTTCTGGAGTTTCTGTTCCGCCTCCTGCAAGGCCAGCTCCTCCTTCTGCTTCTGCTCCTGCAGATAGACGAAGACCTCATTGTTGATCTGCATGCGGCGGAGCATGTGATAGCGGACGAAAGCGCGCGAGACGGCGTTCGCGATCGTGGCCGCCTGGATGGGATCGCTGCTGTCCGCCTGGATCATGATGAAGTGCGAGTTGTTCATGTGCCGCGCGCTGACGTAATTACGCAGGCGCTCCCACTTCTCGGGAGGGGCGGAGGGGGGGACTCCGAGAAGGGCCGGAATGGTATTCCGGATCGAAGACCAGAGGGATCTGGAAACCGGGCTGTCTTTCGGGTCGCGGAACATTTCCCGGATCCCGGGCTGTTCCATCGCCAGCTCCATGACCGCGCGGCTCTTGGCGAGTTCTTCCTGCGTCTTGTAGTACTCCTGGCCCCACCATTCCACGTTCGGCTGGACGACATCCTCGAACTTGGTGATCCGCGGGCCCTGCCGCTCCACGAGGATCTTCGCGGAAGCCTGGTAGATCGGAACGGCGCGCGACGCTCTCAGCACGCCGAGCGTGGCGACGATGACGAACGCCGTCAGAACGACCCAGATGTGCCGGCGCACGATGCTGACGTAGCGCTTGAAGACGGAGGTGGCCCACAGGGCGGGTTGCATGGGATCCACATCGGAGCCGTAGCTGCCATACACGCCATAGCCCGCATATTTACCGTAGCCGTCGCGTTCCCCGGATTCCCGTTTGGGTTCTTCGGTCATACTCTGTTCTTGTTCTGCCGCACGCTGCCGCGGCGGCTTACCCACTCCGTCTATCCTACACGCCGGGCGCTTCCCAGGGAAGGCCCGTGGCGGTCACTGTGCAAGCGCCGGATTGTAGCTGGCTCCCACGCTGGCCGACGGCCTCACGAATTCCGACAAGCGCGCGAAAAAGCCGGACCCGACTACCAGGGTGTCTCCCGGGGACAGGGGCAGGGGAGCCTCGGACCCATGAGCGACCTTGACCAGGTTCACGGAAATGATGCTCTGCCCGTTGGTCGTCTCCCGGACCACGTAGGAGTTCTCGGAGCGCGCGGTGGGCAGGAGGCCGCCCGCCAGGGCAACGGCCCGGAGCGCGTCGAGCGTCTCGCTGCCGCGCATTTCGTAGGCGCCCGGCCGTGCCACGTACCCCACGACATAGACGTAGTTGCGCGCGACGGACCGCACGGCGACGATATCGCCGCCGCGGACATCCACGTTCTGCTGCATGTTGCGATCGTCGATGAGTTCCTTCAGGTTGACTTCGAGCATCGCCGAACCGGCTGCAAGCAGCGACGGGTCGATCGCCGGGGCGTTCGTCTTTCCTGCGGCGGCTTTCGGCGCGGGGGCATTGGTGCTGAGCGCGGCGGGCGGAAGGGCGGAAACGCCGGATCGGATGATGGAGATTTCGTCGGACGCATCGTCTTTCAGACCGCCGGCCATGGCCAGGATTTCGAGGATGGAGCTGCGGCTCGATGTCAGGTGATAGACACCGGGAGTATTCACCGCCCCGGTGACCACGACAGCCACGCTGCGATGCGTTTTGATCTGGACGCTGATCTGGGGGTTCTTGATGTAGCGGCCGGCGTAGGCCGCGCGGATTCTGTCCTCCAGCTGGTTGACGGTCAGGCCTTTGACCGAAATGTCCCCGACCCACGGCAGCGAAATCGCGCCTTCCTTCCCGACGGTCCGGTCGAGATGGGTTGTCTGGTCGGGGTCCTCGAGGGCGTAGATGGAAACATCGATTACGTCGCCGGCGCCGAGAAAATACTCCTGCGGTCTGCCGGCGGTTTTCTTGTTCCACTCGCTCAGCACCTGCGGAAGCCGTTCGGCCCGCGATTCGGACAAGGCTTTCCCGGGCGTTCGATCGACTCCTTTGAACGGCGCGTTGACGATCGGGCGGCTGAAATCCTGCTGGCTGCAGCCGGTCAGAAACAGGGCCACAACGAAGGCGTATTTCAATCTCCCAATCCTCATGTCAGTACACCCAACGCTTGTATGAAACCGTAACAGGATATCAGGCTTCCCGTCCAACCCAAATCACGGGCTGACGACCGGCGGTCGATCGGGCGGGTAATAGAAGGCTGTTTCGCTGATGGACGCGGCAAGAAGCAGCATGTGGAGGTGGACCGAGGGCATGAAACCGGCTCCGCGCGGAATAACGACGATGACGTCGTGAGGCTGTTGCGCATAGGGCAGGCCCCGGTCGATGACCTCCAGTTCGAGTTTCACCCAGTCGAAGGTGACGAAGTACTTGCCCGGTTCCAGCTTGGGGAAACTGAAGAACCCTTTGGCATCGGTTTCCGTTTCGTAAATAAACTGGCGCGTCAGCGCGTCCCAGATTCGCACGGGCACGCCCTCGGCGGCCGTTTCCCCATCGGCGTAGAAGACATATCCCTGGACTTCGGCGGAAACTACGCGGGAAAAAGCGCCGACCCGTTCGATGCTCGCGGGACACTCGGTGATACAGAGACCGGCCAGCAACGCAGCCGCGAAAACCAATGGATACACCATTCGCATGTTATGCCTGACTGTCCGCAATCACCCGAAGCTTCATTTCAATATATAATGCAGTATTCCAAAAGTATACAGCGATGAGTGCTGAAAGTTTATCGTTTTTTGGCTTAACGCGGTTCTTCCGGGGTGCTATGTATTCGATCCTAAAGTAAGGCGCGGCAGCGGAAACAAGAGGAGACCCTGAATGAGCAAGCAAGTAACCGTGGCGATCTTGGTTGCGTCGGCCCTTCTTATGTCGGGGAACGCATTTGCGGTGGTCAAGGATATCATCGTGGATGTTCGTCCTGCCTCCCTCCTGGTGAATTGGAGCGCGGACGATTTCAAGGCTCGGGGCCCGGTCGAGTTCAGGAACCGCGCCGAGTATGAGGAAATCGAGCAGCCGAACAGCGTCAGCACCATCCCGAATCTCAAGCTGGGCGTGGGCATCGACACGGGCTCCGCGTACGTCGACCTGACGGGTGGCGCCGGTTTGCTGGTCAACGACCGCTTCCGCTCGATGATGCTCGATGTGGATGGCGCCTACCAATACAAGTTCCAGAAGAATGTGTTGTTCGGCCCCCACATCGGCCTTGCCTATTACCCGGCCCCGGATTGGTACGGCGATGCGGACATCGAGTTCTCGGATTCGATGGGCGCGATGTTCGGCCTCCAGTTGTCGGTCGGCTTTGACATCCTCTTCACGTTTGCCATCGACTACGCCTACATCCAGCCGTTCGATGTGGATTCTGTGGCCGAGGGATGGGAAGTCAGCGATGACTCGGTGGATTTCTCCGGACTGTTGTTTCAGTTCGGGATGAAAGGCCGCTTCTAAGAAGCGTCGTCCTCATCGGATCGGGGGGGCGCGTTATTTCCGAGACACGACACTAGTCCCGGTACCGCGTCATTTCTTCCGGCAGAATCACAATCAGGATCTTCGGAAGCTCGTTGACCTGCTGCGTTTCAGGCTTCACGTTCAACTGAAGTTTAAGGCGGCCAACGATCATCAGGTATTCGTCCGGCTTGAGCCTGGGCAGGCTGTAGTACCCGTTGCTGTCCGTCACCGCTTCCCGCAGGACCTTGTCGCTGTCCGTCTCGCGAATCTGGACCCTGACGTTGGGGGCGGGCTTCTCTTCCTCGCCTTGCACAACGCTGGCCAGGAACACCTGGCCCTGGATCTCCGCGTACGTGACCGTCATGACCGCGTACCTCGGCGTTTCAGCCGGCGGCGGAGGCGCAGGATCTTCGGCGCGAACGGCGAGGGCGGATAAAAAAAGAAACACCCCGACTGCCCGTGCTGCCCGGATGGGTTTGCGTATCGCCTTCAATGACTTCCTTGTGTCGCCATTACCTGCAAGTTGCCGCGCACGCCAAATGCTTCAGATAAGGTACCATACTGTACGCATTTTTCAGTTCCGATGGCAATTTCGCAACTCTCTTTCTTTTGTTTCCCTTTCTTTGTCAATCACTAACAAATTGCCTTGATCGGATTTCCCTGTTAACGTGACTGCCCCTTAGTTGATCTGTCAGTGCGTGGTCTCGGGGGATGGGTACGCTGGATACAATGACAGAAGTTCCTCTGAATGTTCTGATGATGGAAAGTTCCGAGCGGGACGCGCTTGTCATCCTCCAGGAGCTGAAGCGTAGCGGCTACGTTTCGCACTGCGAGCGTGTGGACACCATTGATTCCCTGACCGCCGCGATTCCGAAGAAGCACTGGGACGTCATCATTTGCAGGTACACAATGCCCCGATTCTGCGGCCTGGCCGCCATCCGCGTGGTCCGGGATGTCGGGTTGGATATTCCCGTGGTCATCGTGTCCGACGCCGACGGCGAGGAAACGGCCGGCGCGGCCATCAAGGCCGGCGCGGCCGATTTTATTTCCATCCGTGAAGTCGGACGGTTGGGCGCGGCGGTCCAGAGGGAGTTGCGCGAAGTGCGCGAGCGGCGTGATCGACGGCGGGCCGAAGCAGCTCTCCGGCGCACGGAAGTGGAACTGGACGAAATGCAGAAGGGCCTCGTGCAGTCGGAAAAACTGGCTGCGCTGGGCCGGTTCTCTTCGGGAATAGCCCATGAGCTGAAGAACCCGCTCGGCATCGTCCTCGGGGGAATCGAATTCCTCGAGGTCAAGACAAAGAGGGGCGACCCCGATGTCCGCACGGCCGTATCGAAGATCAAGGAGGCCGCGCTGCGGGCGGCGCAGATCGTTGACGACATTCTGAAGTTCGCCAAGCCGTCCGACCTGAAACTCGACCTCGTGGATCCCAATGAGCTGGTGAAGGACGCGCTTTCCCTTTTCCAGTATGGCATCAAGTCGCGCGAGATCGAAATCCGCGCGGACTTCGCGAAGGAGTCCATGCGTGTGAAGGTGGACAGGAACCGGATCGAACAGGTTCTGTTCAACCTGTTTGCCAATGCCGTCGAATCGCTGGAAGGGCAGGGGAGCGTTCATGTCGGCGTCATGAAGCGGCCGCGGTCGACCGCTTTTCCCCATGGGGCGTGTGTCATCGAAGTGACCGACACGGGCGTCGGGATTTCACCCGAAAATCTCCGCCGTCTCTTTGAACCGTTCTTCACCACGAAACGGGATCAACAGGGCACGGGGCTCGGGCTCTTTATTGCAAAAAACATCGTGAGCCATCACAATGGCGACTTGAAGATCGAGAGCCAAGCGGGCAAAGGAACGAAGGCGCAGGTGATCCTGCAACTGGCCGAATAGGAATGACGTTATGAGCAAGAACCGGATACTGATCATCGACGACGAGAAAGACCTATGCTTCTTCCTCAAAGCCAACCTGGAGGCCCGTGGAAATTACGTGGTGAAGGTCGCCTCATCCGGTGAAGACGGTTTGTATCTCGCGGAACGCTTCAAGCCGCACCTGATCATCCTCGATATCATGATGCCGGTCATGGACGGGTTCAAAGTCCTCGAAGAGCTGAAAAAGAACCCGAAAACGATGGCCATTCCGGCCCTCATGCTCAGCGCCAAGCATGACGACGAGTCCAAGATCGAGGCCTCGGGCTTGTACTGCGAGGGCTACGTCACCAAGCCGGTTCAGATCGACGATCTCCGCAATCGCATCCGCAAGATACTGAAATTGCGTAAGTTGAAGTAATTCCGTCTCCTTGGTTCCCAGAGGAACCAGCTCCTGAACGGTTATTCCCGCTGCGTTCGCATTTCTGGAAACCGACCTGTTTCCATCTACAACTTCCTTGTGTGAGGGTATTTAATTCCCTCAAGTGGGTGGTATGTTCCAAGGGAAAAGGAAGTTATCCAAGTGTTGATCGCCGCAACATACAGAATGTGGCGCATTGGAGCGCTTTTGGCGTTTGTCATTCTTCTGGCAGACGCTCTCGCTGTGTTTGCCGGCCAGGGCATTACCGGCATCAAGGCGACTTATGAGACCAACGTAAGCACCAACGAGAATTACGCCACAACAGGGGCGGTCGGGTCAGGTGGAGCGTTTGACCCCGCGACGATTTTCAACATCAAGTTCAACATCACGACGCAGAACAACCTGCGGTGCGATGGATTCGAAGTCGGCACGAACGAGTTCAGCTACATCCTCCTCGCGGACGGTATCAGCATTGTGCGCGTGGATAATCCCACGCCCTGCACGGGATCGCTTCACACCATCCTGTACGAGGACAACGGCTATGCGGCCGGCACGAACATCGATCTGAAATCGTCGTACGTCAGCACGATGGAAAGCTCGCTGCTTTCCGTTTACGTGAATCGCGGCAGTGACAATACCTTCTGTAATACGGGCAACGGGAACGGGAACAACAACAACATCGAGCGCATCGATTACATTTTCCGCGACGGCTATCCGCTCCACGACAACTCCAGCCTGCGCGGTTTCGTGATCATGGACCGCGGCGGCAACGACCAGTTTCAGATCGCGGCGATTACGAACCTCGATTCCAGCGGAAACGCGAATGGCTTCGGTCCGCCTGTGACGGCGCTGGCCACGGACTGGGGTTGGTCGGGCATCAACATCAACACGCTGGTTCTCCGGGGATACACAGAAGGGGGCGACCGCCAGCATCCTTCCGCCAACGTGGATCCCCAGCCGCTGGACGGCATTTACTTCACGTGGCAGGAGTTGGGGCTGGTCACGGGCCAGATCTGCTATGGGTACGCGCTCGTGGCCAACGACGTGACTCCCGCGATGAGTTGGACCAACCCGGCGGGATTTCCCCTGGATACGACGGAGGCCGGAACCGCCGGCGGCCTCGACCTGATCAGCGGCGGCTCCATGTTCTTCGATGTCCGCCTGAACGGGGTGGTCGGCGACTTCGTCTGGGACGACTACAACGGCAACGGCATTCAGGATGCGGGCGAGCCGGGCCTCTCGAATGTCATGGTGAGAATCTACGACACCAACAACGTCTTTGCCGGAGTGACGCGGACGGACTCCAACGGGTACTACCAGGTGCGGGGGCTTGCCACGGACACCTACTACGCGAAATTCTACCTCTCCACCAACTACTTCTTCAGCCCCGCCAACCAGGGCGTGAATACCAATATCAACAGCAAGGCGGATACGAATTCGGGCAATACGGCCTTGTTCTACCTGTTGGTGGGCTCCACGAACAACACCATAGACGCCGGCATGCATCGCGCGCCGACGGACCTCGCGGTCAGCAAGACCGTCAGCACGAATCGTCCGAACGAACTCGATCGAGTCGTCTACTCGATCCTGCTGACCAACAAGGGGCCGGAGACGGCGAATCTAGTGCAGATCACGGACCCGATGCCGGCGGGGATCACGTTCGTGAGCTACGGCGCGAGCCAGTGCACATACACGAACCTGACCGGAATCTGGGATGTCGGCACGCTCTCGAACGGTTTCAGCGCGAAGCTGACCATCACGGCCAGCGTCGATTCGCTGACCGCGTCGTGGACCATCACGAACACCGCCACGATCACGCGCATGGACCGGCCGGACACGGTTCCCGCGGACAACACGTCGAGCGTGCCGCTGACGGTGAAGTCGATCGATCTCGGCGTGACGAAGAGCGTCAACAACGCGAACCCGAGCACGAACGACCTGATCGCGTACCGGATCGTGCTCACAAACCTGGGGCCCGATGTCGCGACCGGCGTGACCGTGACGGATACCGTGCCCGCGGGGGTGACCTTCGTCAGCTACGGCGCGAGTTCCGGGAGCTACAGCGGCGTGACCGGGATATGGACCGTCGGCACGGTGGGGGTCTACGGCTTTGCGACGCTGACGATCACCGGTCGCGTCAACGCCGGCACCGGCGGGCAGTCGCTGACGAACACCGTCTCGACCCTCGGCTCCAACCAGCGGGATACGAATTCGCTGAACAACACATCGAGCGCCACGATTCTTGTGGTCGGCGCCGATCTGGCCGTGACCAAGACCGTGAACAACTCCGCCCCGAACGAAGGGAACACGATCGCGTACACGATCGTCGTGACCAATCTTGGCCCCAACGCGGCCACGGGCGTGACGATCGCGGACACGCTGCCCGGCGGAGTGACATACTCCAGCTACGGGGCCAGTTCCGGCACGTACCACCAGGCGTCCGGCATCTGGACCGTGGGGACGGTGGCGGTCTCCGGCTTCTGCACGCTGACCATCACGGGCTCGGTCAACGCGGGCACGGCGGGCACGACGATCACCAACGCGGCCTATGTCTCCCGCTCCAACCAGCCGGATCCCGTGACGGCCAACAATACGGGAACCGTGATTATTGCCGTCAGCGGATTGAGGGTGACGAAGACGTCGGACGCGTCGCCGTATGCGTATCCCGGCAGCAACATCACGTACACGATTGTCGTTTCGAACAGCGGCGCACCGGCGCATGGAAACGTCTGGGTCGCGGACTACGCGCCCGCCGGGACGACCTATGTGCCCGGGAGTACGACCGTGGTCGTCTGGCAGGTGGCCTCGAATTTCATCTACACGTACACAACAACGGTTGTCACCCGCACTGTTCGGGATGAATTCAACGCCATTGCCTACACGAACCAGAACGGAACGACGAACTGGATCAGCGATTGGGCAGAGGGGGGGGAGGCCGATGGTCCGTCCGCGGGAGCCATCCGCGTGCTGAACCAGTGGAGCGCGTACAATCTCCGGATCCTTCGCGAGGTCCGTACCGCCACCCGCTACGCCGACCTGAGCGGTTTCACCAATGCCGTGTTCAGTTTCGACTACCGCCGGATTCTGATGGATCCCGCGGATGCCGTGTATGTCTATGCGTCGAGCAACGGCGGTACTGCGTGGACGCAGATCGGCACGATCAACGGTCCCGCTGGCGGCGCCAGCGATGGCGCCACGCTTTCGTCGAACCGTAACCTCACCGCGTTCATGTCCTCCAACACCGGCATCCGCTTCTCGATCCCGGTGCGGCTGGGCAATGGCGAGGGCATCGCCTTCGACAACGTGCAGATCCAGTTCAGCCGGACGGACGTGAGCACCAATGTCACGACGAACGTCGTCTCCGGCGTTTTCACCAACGCGGGAAGCGCGCCCCCCAATCTCGCCACCAACTACTCGCTGGATCCGGGGCGCGTGATGACCGTCACGTTCCAATGCCAGGTGACTAACCCGATCTCCCTCGGCGCGATCACGAACACAGCGGCCGTGACGAGTACCCAGCAGGTTCTGCCGGTACAGGCGAGCGTCACGAACCCGGTGATCAGCACGGATGTCGGGGTTTTTAAAACGGTGGACAACAATAATCCGTGGGCAGGCAGCAACGTGGTCTATACGATCGTGGCGACGAACAACGGCCCCGGCGGCGCGACAGGATTGCAGATCACGGATCTGATTGCCAACGGGATCACGTATGTCAGCCACGGCACAGCCTCGGGCACGTACACGCCGGCCAGCGGCCTGTGGAACGTGGGGGCGCTCGCGCTGGGGGGCAGCGCCACGCTGACGATTACCGCGGCCGTGGATGCCGGGACGGCCGGGACATCCATCACCAACACGGCAAGGATCACGGCAATGGACCAGGCGGACGTCAACACGACGAACAACATGTCATCCGTTGTCATTGCCGTGGTGGGCGCCGATGT
This sequence comes from uncultured Lentisphaerota bacterium, assembly GCA_937870865.1. Classification (GTDB taxonomy): domain Bacteria; phylum Verrucomicrobiota; class Kiritimatiellia; order CAIQIC01; family JAGNIJ01; genus CALMZY01. Next base: position 23,285 of record CALMZY010000308.1, read on the forward strand.
GGGCGTGGTGAAATCCGTCAGCGAAGCTTTGCCCTTCGTCGGGAATCAGATCACCTACACCCTCGTCGCTTCGAACAACGGTCCGAGCGCGGCGACGGGCGTGAGCCTAACCGATCTGCTTCCGGTGGGACTGACTTACGCGAGCAACGATGTGAGCCAGGGCTCCTACAACAGCGGGTCGGGCGTCTGGACCGTCGGCGCCCTGCCGGTCGGAAACAGCGCCACGCTGTGGCTGTACGCATTCGTGAACACGAACACCGCGGGCTGGACGATCACCAACCACGTCACGTTCACGTCGCGCGACCAGCCCGATCCCGTCAGCGGGAACGACACGTCGACGGTGACCATCGCGCCGCAACCCCAGCCGTTGCGCATCGCCAAGGCGTCGAGCGGCGGCGGCCTGGTGGATGCGGGCGACACGATCACCTACACGATGACGATCACCAACATCAGCTCGACCACGCAGACGGTGATCACGGTGACCGACCCTCTGCCCAGCGGCACGACCTACATCGCGGCCAGCACGGTTGTGACGGCCCCGACCAATGTGACGGGCACGATCCTGGACGCGTTCGGTGCGCGCTCGTACGGGAACAGCGACGGCACGGAAAGCTGGATCGGCGACTGGCAGGAGAGCGAGGGCGACGGTCCCCTGGCCGGGAATGTCCTCGTGGAGTTCGATAACGTCCGCGGCACGACCTACACGCTGCATTTCGGCGGGAACACGAACTCGCTCGCGCGGGCGGCGAACTTGGGCGGCAGCACGAACGCGGTGCTCAGCTTCATCTACCGCCGCGACGGGCTCGCGGCCGGCAACAACGTTGCCGTGCAGGTGTCGTCGAACGGCCTGACGGGTCCCTGGACCGAACTCGCGCGGTTCGCCGGCGCGGCCACGGACGCGGCCTATCTGTCCACCAACTTCAACATCACCGCGTACGCGGCCACGAACACGGCCGTCCGATTCGTCACGACGAACACGACGCTGACCGCGGCGAACTTCGTCTGGTTCGACGATGTGCAGATCCTCTTCACGCGGCGCGAGATGGTCAGTGGCCCCGGCTCCAGCCCGGCCACCCTCGCCACGGGCTACAGCTTGCGGCCCGGTGAGTTCATGACGGTCGTGTACCAGGCGAGCGTGGACACTCCGCCCTCCGTCGACTACGTCACCAACATCGCGTCCGTCACCAGTGCGCTCATGCCGATTCCACAGACCGCCGCGGTCACCGACCAGGTTGCGCGCGCGGACCTGGCGGTTTCCAAGACGGTGAACAACCCGACGCCGACCGTCGGCGCCACGATTGACTACACGATCGTGCTGACCAATCGCGGACCGCACCGCGCCCTGAATGTGACGCTGGCCGATGTGCTTCCCTCCGCGCTGAGCTACAGCAACGCGACGCCGAGCTCGGGGACCTACGATCGCGTGTCCGGCATCTGGACGGTCGGCACCGTTGCCGCGTACGGCAGCGAGACGCTCGTCCTGCGCGCCGTGCTCACGAACGACGACGCGTACGCGTTCATCACGATCACCAACTGGGCCACGATTACCGGCTCGCGTACGTACGATCCCGTGAGCACCAACCACTCTTCGTCCGCGCTGATCACGCCGAAATCCACCTTTGCCCTGGTCAGCGATTTCCGCGGAGTGAGCGATGGCGACGGCGTTGCGGTGGAATGGACAACGGAGATCGAGGTGAGGACGGCGGGCTTCTACGTGCACCGGCAGGACACGCCGGGAGGTGTCTTCACGCGGGTGAACGCGGAACTGGTGCCTGCGCAGTTGTCGGGACCGCAGGGCGGGTTGTACCGGCTGGCGGATCCCGGCGCGACGCCGGGCCGGAAGTACCGGTACAAGCTCGAGGAAGTGGAAACGGACGGGAGCCGGAACGAGTACGGGCCGTACGACGTGGCGGTGGGCCGGAAGACGTCATCGCCCCAAAAAGTGCTTCGGAAAGAAAGCCGCGGGAAAAACGCCGCCGCGTTCACACGCCAGCCGAGGGCGATTTCCGAGGATCGACAGGCCCGGAACGCGGCGCGCGCGATGGAGGTGAACTCGTCGCGGAAAAGCCGCGCGGGTCTGATCGGAAACATGGTGAAGATCGTGGTGAAGGAAAGAGGGCTTTACCACGTGAGCACCGCGCAGTTGGCCGCGATCCTGGACCTGCCCGGCGAGGCGCTCGCGCGGATGATCAGCCTGCGCCAGGTTCAGTTGAAGAACCGGGGCGGGAATGTGAACTACGTGGTCGCGGGCACGGGCAGTGGTTTCTATTTTTACGGTGAAGCGGAGGAGAGCATCTACACGGACGAGAACGTGTATTGGCTGGGGTTCGGGAGCAGCCAGCGGCCGGCGAACCAGGGCGGGGGATCGCCGGCCGCGGCGGAGGGGAGTTACCGGGGGAGGGCGGAGGCGGAGGAGAACCGGATGGCGGTGCCGGCGCTGTTTGAGGATCCGGAAGCGGACATGTGGATGTGGGAGTACGTGGTGGGGGGAGAC
>CALMZY010000309.1 GCA_937870865.1 uncultured Lentisphaerota bacterium
GCATCATCGACCCGACCAAGGTCACGCGTATCGCCCTGCAGAACGCGGCCAGCATTGCGTCCCTGCTGCTGACGACCGAGTGCATGGTGACGGAGATTCCTGAGAAGGAAAAGGCTCCGGCGATGCCCGGCGGCGGCATGGGCGGAATGGGCGGAATGGACTACTAATTCCGGCATTAACCGGTTGACAACGCAGGAGCGGGGCGCCTATAGTGCGCCCCGCTCTTGTAATTGAATTGGAGGCGTGAAACGTGAATCCGAACTATCTTGAATTGGCGAAGCAGAAAATCTCCAACGTTCCTCTGCTGATCAACATCGTTTCCCGCCGTGTCCGCCAGTTGAATCAGCAGGCCCGGCCGATGGTGAAGCCCGACACTCCGCAGATGTCCAACATGGACATCGCGCTCAAGGAGATTGCGGAAGGCAAACTGTCCGCCGAAATCGCATTTACGCCGACCCGCAAGACGATGGACAGCGGTCCGATTTCGCTGTAACGCGCGGCGGTTCCGGCCGGGAGCTTGGCCATGGCGCCAGCTGACAAATCAGCCGCCATCAAAATCATCGCGACCAACCGCAAGGCCCTGCGCGACTACTTTGTCCTCGAGCATTTCGAGGCGGGCATCGAGCTTCGCGGCCCCGAGGTGAAGTCCATCCGCGACGGCCGCTGCAGCATCGGCGAAAGCTACGCGCTCGTCGACAAGGGCGAAGTGCAGCTCCTGAATTTTCACATCCAGCCCTACGAGTATTCGCGTTCCGACACCTACAACCCCATCCGGCCGAAACGTCTGCTCCTGCATCGCAAGGAAATCGACAAGGTCTTCGGGCAGGCTTCGGTAAAGGGACAGACGCTGGTTCCGCTGAAAGTGTACCTCAAGAAGGGCCTCGTCAAAGTCGAACTCGCTCTCTGCAAGGGCAAGCAGGCGGGCGACAAGCGCGAGGCGCTTCGCCGCAAGACGGCGGATCGCGAAGCCGAGCGCGCGATGGCTTCGCGGACGAAGAGGGGATGATCGTGAGACTTCCCCGATTGCTCCATCGGTGGAACGTCGGTCCTGCCCGCGCGATCGCCATCCAGAGAGACCTTGCTTCACGAGTCATAATCTCGAAGTTGCCGAGCCCCGTCCGTCTCGTCGCCGGTCTCGATGCCACGTTCACGCGCGATGAGAAATGGTGTATTGCCTCGGTCGTTCTTTGGGATCTTCAGGATCAAGCGGCTGTCGAACAGCATGTTCAACGCCGTCGCCTGGCCTTCCCGTACGTGCCCGGCCTGCTTTCCTTCCGCGAGGCGCCGGCGCTCCTTGCGGCAATCGGCAAGCTGCGTGTGCGGCCGGATGTCCTGATGTGCGACGGGCAGGGGTTTGCCCACCCGCGCCGTTTCGGCATCGCGTGCCACGTCGGGTTGCTGACAGGCCTGCCGTCGCTGGGGTGCGCGAAAAGCATCCTGGTCGGCGAGCACGGCGTCCTGAGAACGGCCCGCGGTTCGAAATCGCCGTTGATGGATCGCGGTGAGCGCGTGGGAACTGTCCTGCGGACGCGCGACGGGGTGAATCCTGTCTACGTCAGCATCGGGCATCGGATTGATTTGCCCGGCGCGGAAGAAGTTGTTCTCCGCTGTTCCGGCCGGTTCCGCCTGCCGGACCCTACGCGTCTCGCCCACCAACTGTGCAGCAAAGCGCGTTCGACAACCTGACCCATTGTTCGGGATTCAAGGTCTCCGGACGTGAACGCAGATCAAGACCCAGTGACGGCAACGTGGTTTCAACCTGGGGGAATCGCTTCCGAAGGATTCCGCCCAGTTGCTTCCGACGCTTGGAAAAGCACAGCTTCAGCAGTTCCTTGAACTGGTTGTAGTTCACGGGCTGGACTGCCGGCTCGCGAAGAATCATGTTCACGATCGCGGACTTCACTTCCGGCGGCGGATAGAAACACGACGGGCTGACTTCCTTTCGCACGCTGATGTCGTACCGCAGCTGCAGGATGACCGAAAGCAGCCCGTAGTCGTCCGTGTCGGCCTTTGCTGTGAGGCGGTCGGCGACTTCGTTCTGGACGGTCACCACCATCTGCCGCGGCCGCTTCGGCGCCTCGGCCAGGTCGACCAGCAGGCGGCTGGCGACTGAGTAGGGCAGGTTTGCCACGACCTTGCTGCAGCCGCCGGCGAGATGCTTGTTCAGATCGACGTCGAGCGCGTCGGCTTCGATCAACTCGAGGTTCGCCGTTTCACGAAAACGCTCGCGGAGATGTGCGGCGAGCCGCCGGTCCTTCTCGATCGCGACAACCCGGCCCGCATTGCTGACGAGGCATTCGGTCAGCACGCCGAGGCCCGGCCCGATCTCGATCACCGCGTCGCCCGGCTGAAGGTCTGCTGTTGCCACGAGAATCCTGAGGATATTCGAGTCGATCAGGAAGTTCTGGCCGAGCACCTTGCTCGGGCGGAATTCAAGCTGGGCGAGCAGGGCTTTGACTTCGGAGGGTGCCGTCAGATTCATGGACGGATTAAACAAAAGCTAACGAAGGAAACGAAGACGATTTCGTTTCTTCGCTACCTTTGTTTCCTTTTGTTCAAAGGATCCTTCCAGGGGTTCTTGCGCTGCGCGAGCTGTACCGCCCACTTGATCGCCTCGACCATGCTCGCCGGATTGGCCACGCCTTTGCCCGCGATATTGAATGCGGTGCCGTGATCGGGCGACGTGCGGACGATCGGCAGGCCGAGCGTGACGTTTACGCCGGAGTCGAAGGCGAGCATCTTCAGCGGGCCGAGTCCCTGGTCGTGATACATGGACACGATCGCATCGAACTTCCCTTTGAGCGCCTGGTAAAAAACGACATCGGCGGGCACGGGTCCGGTCACGTCGAGCCCCGCTTTCGCGGCCTTGCGGATGGCGGGTTCGATGACGGTGATTTCCTCGCGGCCGATCTTCCCGCCGTCGCCGGCATGCGGATTGAGGCCGCACACGGCGATGCGGTGTTTGCGGATTCCGAGCCAGGGCAGCGCTTCGCCGGTGATCAGGATGGTTTCAAGGAGTCCCGCGGGCGTCAGTTTCCTGGAAACGGAGGCCAGGGGGACATGCCGTGTTGCGAGGGTGATTCTGAGGCCGCCTCCGAAGAGCATCATGGCGAACCGCTTCACGCCGCAGAGCGCGGCGAGCATCTCCGTATGGCCGGGGAAATCGACACCGGCCTTCTGGAATCCTACCTTGGAAATCGGCGCGGTGACCATCGCGTCGAGACAGCCGGCGCGGCAGGCCAGCACGGCCATGCGGATCCACTCCGCTGCCGCGACGGAGGCGTCCTTCTCGATCCGTCCCGACTGCCAGACAGGTTGATGCTGAGGTGTGGGATCCCAGATGAAGACCTTCTTGCCGCGCGGGGGTTCGTCCGGGTCCCACAACGGGGGAAGGGGGAGTCCGAATTCGGCCGCCTGCCATCGGGCCGCGGCGGCGGCGCCCACGAGGATGATCTGCACATCCGCCGGCCAGTGTCGGGCCAGGGCCGCCCGCAGGGCCACTTCCGGGCCGATGCCGTTGATGTCACCCAGCGTGATGCCGACTCGAATCGGTGTTCTCATCGGGCCCTCCCGAAATGTTATTGAACGCGTGGTCCGCTGCTCTTGCTGTCCGCGAGAATCTTGACGTAGAACTTCCGTTTGAGCCGCTCGATCCAGGCCTTGTACAGCTTGAGTTCCTCGGCCTTGCGCAACTCGTCCTCGATCTTGGTGCGCATGCTGTCGAAGGGGATGGTGGAGGCGCTCTTCTTCGCCTCCACTTTCAAGATGTAGAAATCGTCGTCGGTCTCAATCACATCACTGATGCGGCCCGGCTCGAGCACGGCCACGGCATCGGCAAGCTCCTTGCGCAGCGTTTTCGGATCCATCCACCCCTGGTCTCCGCCCTCGGTTGCCTTGTAGCCTTCCGAGCTGGATTTGGCTATTGCGGCGAAATCGCTGCCGGTCAGAAGTTTTTCGCGAATCTGTTCCGCCTCTTTCTTTTTGACGGCGCGGTCGTCGGACGTCGTGCCCTTGTGCAGGACGATCATGCTTAACCGGATCTGCTCGGGAACCTGGTACTGGCTGCTGCGCGAATCGTACAGCTCGCGGACGGCGCGCGGTGAAATATTCACACGGTCGATGATCTCGCGGCGCCGCATGAGATTGACGATCAGCCGGTTCCTGGTTTCCTCGCGCCAGTCGTCGAGCGTCATGCGGTCTTCAGCCAGCGCTTCGAGAAAGGCTGTGCGGTCGTTCTTGAAACGTTCGTTGATCATCACGTTGATCTGATCGTCCACGGCGCGATCGGGGATGTTTCCGCCCATGGCGGTGAACTCCTCGAGAATCAGGGCGCGCTCGATCAGGGCGTCCAGGCCTTCCTGGTAGGCCTCTTCCATCTTCTGTTCCAGTTCCTCGCCGCCGGAACTTTCTGCAAGCTGGGCGCGGATGGGTTCGACGATGGCCAGCACCTCGCCGACCGTGATGACGCGGTTGTTCACAAAAGCGGCATACCCGTCCACCGGCAGACTGCGGGCCGGCGCGGCGGCGGCACATACCATCGCGAAGCCGGCCGCCAGGACGTGTTTGCGAAAGCAGTTGATCTTCATGATATTACGGGGGCGAATATGTCAAATGTTTCCGCCGCGCGCAACGGCATTCCGGCGGCGGACCTACATCTCGATGAGGACCTTGAGCGCGTCGGGCCGAGCGGCGTGGGCGAACGCCGCCAGGGCTTCGTCCAGCGGGTACTGGCCCTTGATCAGGCGTTCCAGAGGGAAATCGTAGGTGAGCAGTCCCTGCAAGCCTCTCTGGAACGGACCGCAGCGCGAGCCGACGATATTCAGTTCGTTTACGACGACCGGCGCGAGATTCAGAGAGGCGCCCGCGGCGACCGTTGATTTCAGGATGATCGTCCCGCGAGGACGGCACAACGCGATGGCCTCCCGCAGGCCCGACTCCGTGCCCGTGGCCTCCACGACGAGGTCGGCGCCCGGCGCCACGGCGTCGATGGATGTCGTTGCCTGGAGCAGTCGCCACGCCGCCGCCTCGACCTTTGCCGGATGGTGGCCGACGATCGTTACGTTGGGGCACGTTGTGGCAAGCGCCCACGCGCAAAGAATGCCCAGCTTGCCGTCGCCCAACACGACACAGCGTTCCTCTCCCGTGATGTTCACCTGCTCAAGAGGCTCGAAGGCCGCGGAGACCGGTTCCGTGAACACCGCGCGGACGTCGGAGATCGGGTCGGGGACCCCGTGCAGATTGGCGATCGGAAGCGTGCAGTACTCCGCCAGGCAACCGTCGAGATTCAGGATGCCGAGCGTCGCGCGATGAGGGCAATGGCGGCCGAGGCCCTGGAGGCACCACTCGCACTCGCCGCAGGCCGCGTTGATTTCGCCGACGACGCGCTGCCCGACCAGCGCCTCGTTCTCGCACGCGTGGACCACGCCGACGAACTCGTGGCCGAGAACGCCCCGGAATCCCATGTAGCCTTTCATGATCTCGAGGTCGGTCCGGCAAATGCCGGCGACGGAGACGCGGATGACAGCCCAGCCGGGCTTCAGCTGCGGTTCGGGATAGTCCTGGACGAGTCGCAAACGACCGTCGTACAACAACGCCTTCATGACAAGGAAGTTAGCGGCTGACATTTCAGATATCAAGGCTCAGAATCTTTTCTGTGCGGACAGCGAAGCAGACCGGGAAGGGAATCATCCATGAACATTGGCCTCGTCGGGTGCGGGAACGTCAGCGATATTTACTTTCAGAACTGCCGCCGGTTCGACGGCTTGCGAATAGCCGCCTGTGCGGACCTGGACGTGACCCGCGCGAAGGCAAAGGCGGAACAGCACGGGGTCCTGCGCTGGTGTTCCACGACGGAGTTGCTTTCGGCGGGCGAGGTGGATGCCGTTCTGAACCTGACGCGGCCGGCCGCGCATTACGAGATCGCGCTGAAAGCGCTCGAGGCGGGAAAGCACATCTACAACGAAAAGCCGCTGGCGATCACCCGGAACGAGGGACAGAAGCTCGTCGAACTGGCGCGCCGGAAGAATCTGCGCATCGGCTGCGCGCCGGATACCTTCATGGGGTCGGGGCTGCAGACGGCCCGTCGGGCGGTTGACGACGGCTCAATCGGTCAGCCGGTCGGCGCGTTCGCAGCCATGATGTATCCCGGCCATGAGAGCTGGCATCCGGACCCGGAGTTTTTTTACCAG
>CALMZY010000310.1 GCA_937870865.1 uncultured Lentisphaerota bacterium
TTGCGTAAACCCCGCGAGCGTGGCCGGCGTTGTACACGCCGAGGGAGACCATGTTCGACGGGTCGCCCACGTCGAGGATTCTCATCCCGCCCTGCCCGTCCGCGACGAACAGGCGGTTGCTCACCAACTGCACGCCATACGTGTAGCCCCCGGGATCGAAGCTATCCAGCAGCGCGAGATTCGTCGGGTCCGCGACGCTGATCGCCTGGACCCCCTCGCTCGCGTCCGACACGTACGCGACGGTCCCGGTGATATCCAATCCGTTCGCGGAGCCGGGCGTATCGAGGCTCCCCATCCATTGGATGGACGATGGATTTGAAACATTGAGCACCTGGAGCCCCGCGCTGCCGCAGGCCACGTAGGCGCGCGAGCCGACCACACGCACGCCGTACGCGTAGCCCGGCGTGTAATACGATCCGACCCAGGCAACGTTCGTCGGATTCGCGACATCGAAAATCTGCAAGCCCCATCCTCCGTCGGCAACATAGGCCAACGAGCCGGCGACCCGCACTTCGTAGGAGAGCCCCGCGGTGTTGTATCCGCCAAGCCGGACCATGTTGGTGGGATTGGATATATCGAAGATGTGAAACCCGGGATCGCCGTCGGCGACAAAGGCCAAGTTTCCGGCAAGCTGGATGTTCATCGCATAACCCGGCGTGTCCGCCCCGCCCACGCGAACGGCCTGCGTGGGGTTGCTCACGTCGTAAACGCCCAAGCCGCCATCCCACTGCACCACGTACGCGTACTGACCGGTCACACTCAAGCCGTACGCATTCCCCCGCGCGAAGCCCGGCCAGCGTCCCGTGAGGGTCAGGCCCAGGTTTGTCTGGCCCAGCCCCGGGCTCGCCAACAGAGAACCGGCAATCACTGCCGCCGCGCATATTCCCGCAGAGCTTTTATACATGACGAATCCTCTCGGGCACCGCATGCCGCTTTTCCCACGCTGTGGATTCTCGACGGTCCGCGTTAGTCGCCTGCCGTCGGAGGGGAGGACCACTGGCGCACCAGCGACTGATCCTCGGAGGAAAGCTTGCCGATGTGAATATTCACCAGGGTGCCGTCCGTTTTGCGCAGGCTGACCGTATCCAGAGCGCATCCTTCGAAGGCCGCCTCCAGGGTGCTTCCGCTGGCGCTCGTCCAAGTGCGCGGCCCGCGAGTCTCCACACTCTTCGCCGCCGCTCCTGCCGGAGTCGCTCCCGCCGGAGGCTTGTCGGCCAGAGCCTTGGCGATCAGCTTCTTCGCCTTCGTGATACTGCTCTTCCGTGCCTGTTCCGAGTCATACGGGACGATCGCGATGACCTGCGTGATGTCCGGATCAACGACGACGGTTTTCGGGATGTACTGTCCGGCCTCGGGCTTGCGGAACGCATCCTGCACCAGGGCGGGCAGCAGGCCCCCTTCATTGTTCGAGTTGACATAGACGATCGTGCTCTTCGCCTTCATCCCGTTGATCACGTCCATGCTGGCCGCCTGGCAGAGCCCGCATTTCGTGTGTTCATCGGTCAGGAGAAATGTGATCGCCTCGTTTTTCGCTTTCGCCTCTTCCTGGGCGGCGGCGAGCTGGTTCATCCGGTAAACATTCTTGCCCATCTTCATTTCGCCGGCCGCACACAGGGGCAACGACATCCAGAGGAGAAAAAGGAAGAACAGACTGTACCGCGTGTTCATCAGCGCCCTTTCCGGCGCGTCCGCTATTGGGGAAGCGGCGCGCCGATTGCCTCGCCCATCAAACCCGCATCATATCGCGGAACCGGCCGGCGCGGGTTTCGATCTGCGCGAGCGTCAGCGTCTGCAGTCGATCGAGACTGAACGCCTCGACGCCGAAAGACGCCACCACGCTCCCGTAAACCATGGCCTTGCGAAGGGTCGGCTCGTCGACCGTCCCGGCCGACGCGAGAACGCCCATCAGTCCGCCGGCAAACGTATCCCCCGCCCCGGTCGGATCCTGAACCTCCTCCAGCGGATACGCCGGCATCAGGAAGATGCTGCGCTCCGAGAAAAGGATGCTGCCGTGTTCGCCCTTCTTGACGAGCACATACTTCGGGCCGAGGCTCAGCAGCGCGCGCGCCGCCTTCAACAGAGTCTGCTCACCGCTCAAGTGACGCGCCTCGGACTCATTCAAGGTCAGCATGTCCACGCGCTTGACGACAGCGAGAAGGTCTTCCTTCGCCGTGTTGATCCACAGGTCCATGGTGTCCACGACAGTGAACCGCGGCTTGTCGATCTGGTCGAGAACATGCAGTTGCAGGGTCGGCTGGATGTTCGCCAGGAAAAGGAACGGGCTTCTGCGGTAGCCCGCGGGCAGCTTCGGCTGAAACGACGCGAATACGTTCAAATCGGTGGAGATCGTCCGCCGGTTGTCCATGTTGGCTTCGTACACGCCGGACCAGCGGAAGGTCTGGCCGGGCACCGTCTCGAGGCCGTCGAGGTTGATCTTGAAGTGCTTGTAGAGATCGACGTCCTGCTTCGGGAAATCCGTGCCGACCACGCCGACCATGCCGACATTCGTGAAGAACGATGCCGCGGCGCACGCGTAGCTGGCGGAGCCGCCGAGGATGCTTTCGCGTTTCGCGACAGGCGTTTCGATCGTGTCGATGCCAATGGACCCGACGACGACGAGCGAGGGAGCCGCGGAGTGTTGAGTCATGTTCTGCTTTCCTTCACTCCAGTACTCCATCACTCCATCAACCCAGGATTTCCTCCACCCGCTCGCACAGGGCGTGGATGACCAGTTGATGCCCCTCCTGGATACGCGGAGTGCACTTCGAGGAAGAAATACTGACGACCATGTTCGCCAGTTTGCCCAGTTTCCCGCCGGTCCCGCCGGTCAGGGCAACGGTCAGGATGTTGAGGTGCTTGGCGGCTTCCACGGCGCGGCAGACGTTGGCCGCGTTCCCGCTGGTGGAGATGGCGATCAGGACATCCCCGCTGCGTCCTAGCGCGCGGACCTGCTTCTCAAAAACCAGCTCATATCCGAAATCGTTGCTGATGGCGGAGATGACGGATGTGTCGGTCGAAAGCGCAACGGCCGAGTAGGGCTTCCGGTCCTTGAGGAACTTGTTGACCATTTCCCCCGCGAGGTGCTGGGCATCCGCTGCGCTTCCGCCGTTTCCGCACACCATGATCTTCGCGCCTTCGCGCAGGCGCTCGGTAATTTCCTTCGAGAGATCCTCGATGGGCTCGCGAAGGGACTGAAACACTTCGTCCGCGACTGTCAGGTATTCTTCTGCGATACGATCCCAATTCATGGACGCATGGATCCTTCCCATCCTCCGACTGTTTCGTCCGCCTTCTTCTCTTCCTTCTTCTCCGGCGACGCGGTGACGATCTCCCTTACGCTGATGCGAATGGCCCTGACCTCGGCCAGGCCAAGGTTGTCCTTGATCGTCTCGCGAATGCGGTCCTGCAACATCCGGCTGAGCTCTGGAATCTGTGTCCCGGCCTTGACCCGCAGGTTCAAATCCACCTCGATCGATCCGCCGGCGGCGCGAATGGACGGATCCATGCTCAGGATCGCGGCAAACTCATCGCCCACCCGGGCCAGGAAATCGCGCACGGCCTTCATGCTGATGCTGACCGCTCCGCCTTCCGTATCGAACGTGATGAACTGCTCCCCCTTGGCGCGCCGGAAACCCGTCAGGATATAAAGAACAATGAGAAGGAGAAACACCGACAGGCCGGACAACGCGCGCAAACGGGATGCCCGCATGATGCCGAAAGCCTCTTCCCATGTCTCGCGGGCCATGGCGGCATTGACGAGATACGCAGTCCCGGCCACCAGGATCACCAACAACGCAAGTCCAACGACGAAACGAAGGAACTTCATGGATTGCCTCCCTCTTCACCGGCTGACGCATCTTCCCCCCGGAAGCGGAGCGACTGAACGATGACATTCACCGCCTTGACGTTCTTGCCGGTCATCTGCTCCACCGCCTGGCGGACCTCGTTCTGAATCTGCCACGCCACCTGCGGAATCCGGACCCCAAAATCGATCACGACATGGAGTTCGATGACGACGTGGCTGTCTTCGAAATCAACCCGGATCCCTCGATCCGCCACCTGCTTGCCGATCATGCCGGCCAGGCCTTCCACGAAGGTGCCGCTCATCTCCGCCACGCCCGGCACCTTCAGCGCCGCAAGCCGCGCGATCGTCGCGACGACATTGTTGTGTATCTGGACCGCCCCCAGATCGGTCGCGTCGTCCACGCTCCCGTTGGCAACGGCCTCTGTCTCAACGTTGGATTCGATGTGTCCGCTCATGGCACGGAATTCCTACGGGTTGATCAAAAACACTTCTTTCATGAACGTGTCAAGAAACGACGTGGTGTATTCACCCCGCGCGAACCGCGAATCGCCCAGGAGCGCCTGCCCCAGCGGCACCGTGGTGTGCGCTCCCTCGATCATGAACTCGCCCAGCGCGCGGGAAAGCTTGGATATGGCTTCCTGCCGGGTGCGTCCGTGGACAATCAGTTTTCCGATCATGCTGTCGTAATGCGGCGAGATCTCGTAGCCCGAATACACATGGGAGTCGATCCGCACGCCGGGCCCGCCGGGGAAATGAACGAAAGAGACCTTTCCCGGAGACGGCGTGAAGTTCTTGTACGGATCCTCCGCGTTGATTCGAAACTCGATGGCGTGACCGTTGGCGCGCAGGTCCTTGTCGTTGAAGGAAAGCTTGTTGCCCGCCGCCACGCTGATTTGCTCCTTGATCAGGTCGATGCCGGTCACCGCCTCGGTCACCGGGTGCTCGACCTGGATACGGGTGTTCATTTCCATGAAGTAGAACTGGTTCGCGGCCTCGTTGTAGAGGAACTCGATCGTGCCCGCATTGCGGTATCGCACGGACTCCGCGCCGCGCACCGCCGCGCGCGTCAGTTTCTTGCGCATGTCGGCCGAGAGCACGGGGCTGGGCGATTCTTCCAGGAGCTTCTGGTGGCGCCGCTGGATGCTGCAATCGCGCTCGCCGAGATGCACGACGTTGCCGAAATGATCGCCGACGATCTGCACCTCGATATGCCGGGCCTTCTCTACGAATTTTTCGAGGTATACCGCCGCGTTGCCGAAGGCGCGCTCGGATTCCGAGGAGGCTGTCATGAAGCCCTGAACGAGGCTCACGTCGTTGTGAGCAATGCGCATGCCCTTCCCGCCGCCGCCCGCGACCGCCTTGATCAGCACCGGATACCCGATCTGGCGGGCAACTTCCAGGGCCTCTTCCTTCGTCTTGAGAATGCCCTCGCTGCCCGGCGTCACCGGCACGCCCGCTTTCTTCATCGTCTCGCGAGCCTTCGCCTTGTCGCCCATCATCCG
>CALMZY010000311.1 GCA_937870865.1 uncultured Lentisphaerota bacterium
TACTTCAACGCCACGCTGGACTCGTGCGAGTTCTCCATCAGCCGCAGCGCGCTGAGCGGCTGGCTGGGCAACATGAGCAATCTGCACTTCCAGGTTTTCACGACGAAGGACGGCACCTGCAACTCGTGCAACGGGGGCCAGCCCGGCGCCGGCGACATCGGCGGGCGCAACGACGTGCGGGACACGATCTACGACGACCGCGTGGCGGAGGACTACTGGATGGACCAGGCCAGCGTGCCGAACGTGCTGGGCTACTGGTGGTCCGGTGCCGCACGCGCCGGTCATGCGAAGGTCGCGCTGGTCATTCACGGCAACCAGGCCGTCCAGCCGGGCAGCGTGATCCAGGAGCTGATCAACGACGGCGCGGGCGCCGGCTACAACCGCCCGCTTGGCGTCCACGAACTGTACGGGAAGCCGCTGAACCTGCACGTCACGCCGACGCTTGCCGCCGCGATGGAATGGGCCAAGACGGACCCGGCGACGCCGGAATCGTGGCGCACGAATTACTACGCGAGCGGACCCGCCTTCAACGATTGGATAGCCGCGCTCTACCGGACCAACGTCGTGGCGCTGCTGGGCAGCACGTTCTCGGACCACATCCTTCCGTACTTCACGAAGGAGTTCAACCGGGACAATGCCGCGCTCGCGAACGAGGTTCTCGGACAGATCTACGGCTTTGTCCAGGAAACGAACACCGTGTTCTGGACGCCCGAGCGCGTGCTCGACGACGACGTGCTCGAGAAGATCCTGGACATGGGTTACGAGTACACCCTGGTCGACCAGATGACGCACATGTGGCACTGGCTGGGCCGGACCACGGCGCTCGGCGACGGCGGCTACCGCATCAACCGCTTCAACGGCGTGAAGTGCTTCGTCATGAACGACGGCGCGTCGGACTTCCGGTTCTCCAACACGGACGGCGGACTGCCCACCGCCCTGCGAAGCCTGCTGAACCGCAAGGCGCGCAGCGGGACGCAGGACCAGGTGGTTACGATGCTCAGCAACTGGGAGGATTTCAGCAGCCTGGCGTCCGCCAACGCGTACGACCGGAACGTGATCTGGCTCGCCAACCACCCGTGGATCGAAATCGTCGCGCTGGAGGATGTTGCCGCCGGCCGGATCGACAAGACTTGGGATGGCGCGGGAGACGCGTGGTACGTCGAGGATCGCGGGACAGCGGACCGAACCAAGGTCGCCAACGACTGGCTGCACCACGCCACGGAGACGAATTACGACAACTGGTACACGGGGTCGGCGTTCGAAGAAGGCCTGCTCACGAACCGCTTCGAAATCCGGTCCGGCGTGCAGGTGCCGAAAGCGTACGGGATGATGTACTTCGACGGCGTGATCACGGACACCTGGGCGCAGGTGAACGCGATTGCCGACACCAACCTCGCCAGGCTGGCCCGCGGCATCCTGCACTCGTCGATTTTCGAGTCGGCGTTTCACTTCCAGACCAATATGACGAGCACGGAGCGGTACAGCACCGGCGAATACATCTACCCGGACACCGCCTTCGAGCGCCTGATCGACTTCGCCCGGTACGCGCAGTCGCAGACGCGGCTCGCGGCGATCGTCGAGCGCGTGGACGATTGGGCGGCGGTTGCCGGCGCGATCACCAACGTGCAGACCGCGGCGGAGGATGTGGACCAGGACGGCGAGGACGAGTACCTGCTCTTCAACGACCGGCTGTTCGGGCTTTTCGAGCGCATGGGCGGCCGCCTGATCGGCGTCTGGGTGCGCGACATCCTGAGCGACCGCGTGTTCGAGGCCGCGGGGAATTTCTGGAGCTACTCCGGCTCGGCCACGGAGGACGAGGGAACCTACAACGTGGAAACGAACAGCGGGGAAGCCGTTGTGGTCGCCCATCGGACGTCGTGCCTGAAGGATTGGTGGAACCCGGTGAACAACGGCCAGTACGTCAACGACGTCTACGCGGCGCTGAACTGGACCAACGGCTGGCGGCTGACCTCGTCGGACGGGGCCGTGCGGAAGACCGTGACGCTCGCGCCGCGGAGCGGAGCGTTCGAGGTGCAATACGAGATGTCCGGCGCGATGAGCGGCCAGCCGCTCTACGTCCGGCATGGCTTCTCGCCGAACCTGTACGACCTTCTGCTGTGCGGCCAGGGCACGCTCGGAAACGAGACGCACGGCGGCGGCGTGATGGCGCTCGCCAACACGAACTACGAAACGACGGTTCTTGCCACGATCGGTTACGCGGACGCGGGCCACAACGCGGGATTCAACACCGGTGCGCGGGACGACAGCTCGGGCAGCGAGACGTACTTCCACACCATCAACATGCGGAACCAGGCGCAGACGCACCAGGTCGAAATGGTCGGCACGAACAGCTTCGCCTTCTCGCTCGGATTCCAGGCGGTTCCGTCCGACTGGAACGCCGACGGCATGCCGAACACGTATGACGACGAATACGGTCTGTCCACCAACGCGCAGGGCGGTGCCCAGCAGGACGCCGACTCCGACGGCATGTCGAACTGGAAGGAGTACATCTCCGGCACGAGCCCGCTGGACGATACGGACTACCTGCACCTGACCACAGGCAGCTGGTCCGACGGCGGCATCGTCGTGCGGTTTCCGACCAAGGCCCGCCGCAACTACTTCGTCCACTACGACAACCTTCCTCTGACGTCGCAATCGTGGATGCCGGCCACGGTGAACGCGATCGCGGGCACCGGCGGAATCTGCGAGTGGGTGGACGATGGCAGCGTGACCGATCCGGACCCGGCCCTGGTCACGAATCGATTCTACACGATCGAGGCGCAGCTGCCGCAGTAGGAGGCGGGGTGAATGGCAGAGGGCTGATGTTCAATCAACCATCAACCATTCTTCAATACGCGTTCTTCCGCGCGAACAGCGTCTTCACGAGGATTTTGAAATCAAACGCGAGTGACCAGTTCTCGAGATAGTACAGATCATACTTGATGCGCTCGCTGATATCCGTGTTGCCGCGCAGGCCGTTGACCTGCGCCCAGCCCGTCATGCCCGGCTTGGAGACGTGCCGCCACATGTAGCGGGTGACGTCCTCCTTGAACTGTTCGACGAAATGCGGGCGCTCCGGCCGCGGCCCCACGAGGCTCATGTCCCCGACGAACACGTTCCAGAATTGCGGGAGCTCGTCGAGATTATGCCGCCGGAGGAACGCGCCGATCCCGGTGCGCCTTGGATCATTCTCCTGAGCCCACACAGGTCCGGTTGCGGCCTCGGCCTCTGCCTTCATCGTCCGCAGCTTGTAGATGAAGAAACGCTCGCCCCGCTCGCCGCACCGCTCCTGGCGGTAGAAGACGGGTCCCCGCGACGTCAGTTTGATAATCGGCGCGGCCACGGCGACCACCGGCGCCGAAATCAGGAGGCCCACGATGGAGCCCGCGATGTCTTCCGCGCGCTTCGTGACACGGTTCCAGAAGTAATCCAGCGGCCACTTGCTGAACCCGATGAGCGGAATCTCGCCCACATTTTCCACGTGAACCTTGGTCGTCAGCACGTTGTACAAATCCGGCACCAGCATGAACGTGACGAGGCCGCGCTCGCAGCAGAGGATGATCTCGGCGGTGCGCTCGTGCGGGAGCGAAGGGTCGGCGAGAATCACCTGGTCCACCTCGCCGGCGGCCACCAGCTTCTCCAGTTCGTCCATCGTGCCCTTGATCAGGTCCGCGGGGATGGCCGGGTCGGGCGGCGTGTCGTTCGTGCGGAGGAAGGCGACGACGCGGGAGCGGAGCCGGGGTTCGCGCTTCAGCGCCAGCTTGATGCGGGCGGCCACGGAGTCCGTGCCCAGGATGAGCACCCGGTTGACGATCTCGCGATGCCGTGCGAAGTGCAGTTCGAGGCGGAAGAGGATGAAGCGCTCGATGATCACGAGCAGGGGCACCGTGACCAGCGAGATCAGGATCACCCAGCGGGCGAACTCGTGCTCCGTGCGGATCAGCGACGTCATGGCCACGGTGATCAGGAAGCCCCATCCGCAGGCGCGGATCAGCCGCGGAAACTTGTCCCCGAACGTGCCGATTTGAGGACGGACGAAGAGGCCCAGGGCGCGGAAAATGAAGAGGAACAGGAGGACGGCCACGGCGGACCCGAGGAAGTACATTTCGGGCGGGGGATACCCCTTGAGCACCGGGATCAGATTCGTGTAGAAGCGAATCCAGTAGGCGAGGATGAAGCCGGCGTAGATCGCGAGCATGTCGGCAACGATCGCCGCCGTGCTGCACATCACGTCGAAGGTATCACGGGTCCGCATGGGCTAGAGAGTAGAACCCCGGAAGCCGGGTTCCAAGTTCCAAGTTACGGCGGGAGTTCCATCAGGAACCGGGGCGTTTCATCGATGATGACCCGCCCTTTTGTCAGGCGGAAATCCAGCAGATGCCCCCCGGCCTTTCTGTCGGCGGTCAGGAAATGGAGGTGATAGCCGGCCGCCTGCACGCCGTTCATGAACGCCGGGAAGCGGAAGCCGACGGCCGTGCCCGTGACGTGCGTCAACTCGAACACGACCTGTTTCGCGACCACGTCGTCGAGCGGGGGATAGGGCTTTTCCTGCGCCGGCACGCTGCGCGTTTTGACGTGTTCGAAGTCCCCCTCGATCCGGATCGCGTTCGGCACGTTCGTCGCGACCACCCGGTCGAGAAACGCCATGAGTTCCTCGTAGGTCATGGGTTCGTCAATCTGTGCAACGGCCTGTTCGTCGAGAAACGTGACCGTGGCATAGCACGAGAGCGTGGAGTCGGCCGGCGTGTACACCTGGCCGTCCGTCCTGACCTGGTACACTTGGCCGTCCAGTTCGATCATCTCGCCGTCGATGTTCTCGAACGTGCCGATGCCGAAATCGCCGCGCTCCTTCACGTACCCGTACGGCTTCATCCCGTCGTACGCGCCGGCCTTCAGCGCCGCCATCGACGAAAGCTGGTACAGCACGTCCCGGTCCCGCGCGAACGCGCTCCCGGTCAATAGAAGAACGACAAGAACTGAAAGTTGAACCCGTTTCATCGAACGCATTCCTTCCTTCGTCATGGGGCGCCGACGGAACTCACCGCGGCATCACGGGCTGCGGATCCTGCGGACACGGCTTTTCCGCCGGCAGGGCGGCGGAGATTTCCTTTTCCAGCGTTTGGCTCGTCATCTGCTGAAACAGGAGGGCGCCGCCGGGGGCGAAAAGGCTCAGAATAAGTCCTTCGAAGTCGCGTCCACGTTTCGATTTCGACGCGCCGGTGCCGTAGTTCTGCTCGTTCTCGTACCGGTAGAGCCCGATTCCTTTTCCGTCAACCACCACCGTTTTGCCCTTTGAGATATCCGGCAGAGCGATGATTTCGACGCAATCCCGTTGACGGCCGGAGGACTCCAGATCGCCGCTGAAGTACTCGACCACCAGTTTCGATCCCGCCGCGATGCTCTTGTTCCTTCCCGTGATGCAGATGCGCGGCCTGTAGGACACCGTTCCCGATTCCGTCTTCGAGTACCAGCCCGTGCCGGTGTTCTTCGATGTCTGGAGCTTGCTCTTCGAGAGAATCATGGCCACGTCCAGCGTGTACACCATGCCCGCGGCACGGGCCTGCGGGGACGCGAAGAACGGCTGCAGCTTCTGCGTGTCCTTCTGGGCCGCCGGGGGTTCCGTGCCGGGCTTGTAGAATATGTAAGCCGGAACCGCCGCCGCATTCGTTGCCGGCGGGAGAGCCGGTGCGGGCGACGCGGCCTTCTCTTCCGGCAGATTGTCCGTGATCCGTTCCTTCTCCGCCCGAACGACGAGCGCCTCGTCCACGCGGT
>CALMZY010000312.1 GCA_937870865.1 uncultured Lentisphaerota bacterium
CCGTGGACGGAGGACACCGACCTCGACAGCTGGTGGGACAACTGGGACAGCGACCCGCTGAGCCGCGCCGTGTTCTACTGGGGAGCCGCGGAGCTGACGACGGGAAACGTGTACCGGTACACGGGGCCGAAGTGGTGCCTGTGGGGCTCGAAGGTCGGCGCGGGCGTGTGGTCGAACGGCTGGTTCGTGGCGCCGAACAATGCGGCGACGAACAACTGCCTGCGGATGGACTTCAACCGGGCCTACCTGACCAACGACCTCTCGATGGACCTTTACCTGTACGATCACGCGGGCGCGGCGCTCTACGCGGACCTGCTGAGCTCGAACGGGGTGTCCATCTCGAACAACGTCCTCGGCAACCTGGTCAAGGGCACCAATCAGACCCGCATCGTGCGCGTGACGGTGCCGCTGAAGGCGAACCCCGCGGCGCGGACCCTGCAGTTGCGCCGGACGGCGGGCGAGGTCCGCGTGTACGGCACGGTGCTGTTCGTCGACCGCGACGGCGACCGGCTGGACGATGCGCAGGAGGCGTACATCGGCTCGAGCCCGACCAACAACGCCCTTCCGTTCATGATTCCCGGCCGGGTCGAAGTCGAGAACTTCAACTCGGGCGGCGAAGGCGTGTCGTTCCACGACACAACGTCCAACAACGAGGGCGGGCAGTACCGCACCACGGAGGGCGTGGATATCGAGGCCTGCTCCGATACGAACGGCGGCTACAACGTGGGCTACACGAAGGCGGGCGAGTGGATGGACTACACGGTCAACGTGCTGACGGCGGGCTGGTACAACGTGATCTTCCGCGTGGCGAACGGCGAAGCGGCCGGCGCGCAGTTCCATCTCGATTACTACGGCAGCAACATCACGGGTCTGGTGACCATGCCGGGCACGGGCGGGTGGCAGGCCTGGCAGGACGTCGTCGTCACGAACGTCTGGCTGTACCGCGGCGCGCAGATCCTGACGCTGGTCATGGACAGCCAGGGCGCGGGCTCGAACGCCGGCAATTACAATCACATCCGTTTCGCGCTCGCCCGGCCCTACGTGAACAATCCGCCGCGAGTGACGGTCTCGGGCGACACCGCGGTGGTCCTCCCGGCCGCGGCGCGGTTGAACGCGACGATTGTCGAGGATGGCGAGCCGGACGGCGCGCTCTACGGCGGCTGGCGGCAGGTGCTTGGGCCGGCGAGCGCCGCGTTCACGAACACGCTGACCTTCAACACGTCGGCCAGCTTCCCCGTGGCCGGAACCTACGTTCTGCGGATGCTGGCGGACGACGGGGAGTTCGCGGGCTGGGGCGACATCACGGTCAACGTGACCTCTGCCCAGCCGCCGTCGGTCACCTCGATGTACCTTGACAGCATGGCGGCCGCGTCCACGCCGTCGCGTACGGTGACGCTGACCAACTGGTGCAGCGGAAGTCCGACGCAGTACATGGCGAGCGAGGCGTCGAACTTCAGCGGCGCGGCGTGGCAGACGTACTCGACGGGCCCGTCGTTCACGCTCTCGTCGAACGCGGGGACCAAGACGGTCTACTTCAAGGTGAAGAACGCGCTGCTGGAATCGCAGCCGAAGAGCGACTCGATCGTCTACTCGCCCCCGGTCCCGCTGACGATGAACGCCGCGCCGATCACCAACAGCATCTCGGTGCTGTACGAGGAGGACTGGTACACGTTCAACGCAAGCGCGACCGGCGCGTACACGGTCGTCGCGCAGCGGGGCACGCTGACGGCCGGGTGCTTCGTGGTGATCTACGAGCCCGGCAGCTACCGCAGGGCGATCATCGGCGTGCAGACGCAGGCGACGTTCACGGCCAGCGTGACCGGGACGTACTACGTGAGCGTTTCAGTGCTGAACGGGACGGCGACGGGGTCGTACTCGATCCGCGTGATCAAGGGGCAGCCGCCGTGGGTGACCTCCATGTACATGGACAGCATGGCCGCATCGACGCCGTCGCGCACGGTGACGCTGACGAACTGGTGCGGCGGGGACCCGACGCAGTACATGGCGAGCGAGGCGTCGAACTTCAGCGGCGCGGCGTGGCAGACGTACTCGACGGGCCCGTCGTTCACGCTCTCGTCGAACGCGGGAGTGAAGACGGTTTACTTCAAGGTGAGGAACGACTACTGGGAGTCGCCCGCGAAGAACTGGTCGATCCAGTACTCGCCGCCCATCACGCTGGCGGTGAACGGGGCGCCGATCACCAACAGCATCTCGGTGCTGTATGAGGAAGATTGGTACACGTTCAATGCGGGTGTGACGGGGGCGTACGCCGTGATCGCGCCGCAGGGCACGCTGACGGCCGCGTGTTACGTGGTGATCTACGGCCCGAACAGCTACCGCCAATCCATCATCGGCACGCTGACCCAGGCGGCGTTTACGGCGACGAGCGTCGGGACATACTACGTGCGGGTGTCGGTGCTGAACGGGACCGCGACGGGGTCCTACACGGTCCGGCTGGCCGGGCCGTCGCAGCAGGCCGTGACGAACTCGCTCGTGGGCAGGTGGAGCTTCGAGCAGACGGCGTGGACCGGCGCGGTGAACGAGGTCGTCGACAGCTCCGGGCTCGGCAACCACGGCCGCGCGTACAACGGCGCGGCGCCGGTGAGCGGCGGAGTCAGCGGCCGGGCGGCGTCGTTCGGCACGACCAATGCCTACGTCGAAATCCCGAACAGCAGCAGCCTCCAGGTCGCGGGGAACATGACGCTGTCGTTCTGGATCAAGGCGAACAACATCGGGAACAACCGGCTGAATCCCATCGACAAGAACTACGGCGGCGAGTTCGCGCTGACGATCGAGACGGACGGGCGGCTGTCGTACTATCACGGCACGGCGCAGTCCACGAGCAACTACTGGAGCTGGACCGCGCTGCCGGCGAACAAGCTTGTCAACACGCTCTGGCAGCACGTGACGATCGTGCGCGACGCGGTGTCCAACCGCGTGTCGAGCTACTACAACGGAGCGCTGGTGTCGCAGACGACTTACGCGACCGCGACGAACCTCAAGCCCAAGGCGACGACAAGCCCCGTACGGATCGGGCGCGGGTACACGGCCGCGACGCTGAACGGGCGAATCGACGAAGTGCAGATTCACTCGCGCGCGTTTTCGGCCGCGGAGGTGTCCGCGCTCTACATGACCAACCGGCCCGCCAACCAGCGGCCGTACGCGTATGCCGGCCCGGACCTGGTCGTGAAGTGGCCGGCCTCGGCCAGCCTCAACGGCAAGGCGGCGGACGATGGCCTGCCGTCGAACCGGCTGAGCACGGCGTGGAGCAAGGTCAGCGGCACGGGCACGGTGACGTTCGCCAACGCGACGTCGCTCGTGACAACGGCGAGCTTCTCGACGTCCGGCATCTACGTTCTGAACCTTGCGGCGAGTGACACCGTGCTGACCTCGAACGACACCGTCCGGGTGGTGGTCAACCAGCCGCCGTCAATCTTCGCCGGCACGAACCGGACGCTCCGGCTTCCGGCATCGCTGGGCCTGACCGGGACCATGTGGGATGACGGCGTGCCGTCGAACAAGGTCACGGTGGCGTGGGATCGGGTGAGCGGCCCGGGCCCGGTGATCTTCTCCGTTACGAACAACCTGATCACGCTGGCGAACTTCTCGAGCAGCGGCGTCCATGTCCTTCGGCTCCGGGCGAGCGACACGCTGATGACGTCCACCAGCACCGTCTCGATCACGGTAAGCGCGGCGACGGGCACGGTCGCGTTCCAGGAGGGCGGCGGCTACTACGGCCTGACGGCATTCGAGGCGGAACAGTTCGAGACCAACGTTTCAATGGGCGGCTCGAGCTGGGTGTTCGCCACGTCGCCGACCGGGTTCTCGGGGACCGGCGTGATGACTTCCGCGCCCAACGCCGGCGTCCTGCGGGACACGGGCTACGTGACCAACTGCCCGCGCCTGGACTTCCGTGTGAACTTCCGCCGGACCGGCACGCACTACGTCTGGGTGCGCGGCCGCGGCCCGAGCGGCAACGATGACTCCTGCCACGTGGGCCTCGACGGCGCGGCGGTGAGCACGGCCGACAAGGTCACCGGCTTCACGACCAACTGGGGCTGGTCGCGCTCGACCGCGGACGGGCCTTCGGCCACGCTGAACATCACGAACCTCGGCCTTCACACGATCAATGTCTGGATGCGCGAGGACGGCTTCGTGATCGATCGGATCGCGCTGGCGACGAACGCGGCGTACACGCCGACGGGGCTCGGGCCGCCGGCGAGCGAGCGATCCATCAGCTGGCTCGACAGCGACGGGGACGGGCTCTCCAACTGGGAGGAGACGAGCGTCTACGGCACGAACCCGCTGAACCGCGACAGCGACGGCGACGGCCTGCTCGACGGGTACGACCCGCGGCCGACGGTCGTGAACGTCTCGCCCGTCCTGCAGTCGGTCACGATGACAAGCACGGGCAATTTCCACACCGCGTCGGCCGTGGCGTTCTCCGCGGCGGCGACGGACGCGGACGGCGACGCGCTCTCGTACCAGTTCATCGTGGACAGCACGGTGATCCGGTCGTGGTCGTCGACGGCCACGGCCTCGTGGACGCCGGGGACGAACAGCTGGGGCTACCACGTCGCGAAGGTCGCGGCGCGGGACCCGCTGAACGCCACGAACCAGATTGCGCGATCGGTCTACATCTACTGCGCTCCGCCCAAACCTTAAGGAAAGGACCCGAACATGAAAATGCCTTACAGAAAATGGATCAAGCCGGTTGAAGCGCCGATCACGTGGATCCTGATCCTGGCGTTCTGCGTCTCGCAGGTCACCATCCCCGCCGCCGAGGCGGGCGGGCCGGGCACGACAACCGTGTCCGCCGGCTCCGCGCCGGCGCCGGCCGCGACGGTCACCGAGAGCTTCCAGCCGGACCTGTTCACGGGCCGCGCGACCGCGGGCGTGCCGATCGGGGTGCCGCCGGGCCGCAAGAACCTGCAGCCGCAGCTGGCACTGTCCTATTCTTCGTCGAGCCGGAACGGCTGGCTGGGCGTGGGCTGGGGCCTGGACATGGGCTTCATCGAGCGCAGCACCAAGTACGGCGTGCCGAAGTACAACGACGCGGACGTCTTCGCGTTCCAGCTCGGCGGCGGCAGTTCGGAGATGGTCAAGCTGACGAACGGGACCTACCGGGCGGAGGACGAAGGCCTGTTCATGAAGTTCGAGAACCTCGGCACGAACGGCTGGCAGGTGACGGACAAGAGCGGCACGAAGTACCTGCTCGGCCGCACGTCCGCCTCGCGCGTGGAGAACGGGACGCAGGTGTTCCGGTGGTGCCTGGACAAGGTGATCGACCCGAACGGCAACACGATGGACGTCGTGTACGAGAAGAGCAACACGGTGGTCACGACCCTGCAGGAAATCCGCTACACGGGGCATGACCCGAGCGGGCTCGCGCCGGCGAACCGGGTTGTCTTCTACAACGAAACGCGGCCGGACGTGTCCAGCAGCTACCGCAGCGGCTTCGAGATGAAGATGAACCGGCGGCTGAGCCGGATCGAGACCTACGCGAAGGTGGGCAGCGCGACAAACCTCGCGGCGCGGTACAACCTTTCGTACCGGCAGAGCGCGCGGACGGGCCAGTCGCTGCTGGCGAGCGTGACGCAGGTCGGCTCGGACGGCACGTCGAGCCTGCCGCCGCGGACGTTCACGTACCAGGAGAGCGATGCGCCGGCGTACTCGGTCAGCCTGAAGCCCGGCACGGGAAGCAAGGTGGCGTGGAACGTGAGGCACGCGGGCGCGGACATGGGGCACGAGAACTTCGGGTGCGTGGATCCGTATGCGGGCCTGCCGTGGGGTTCGCCCGTCGTGGTCAGCAACTCGTACAGTTTCGGCGGCGTGCGGGTGAGCGTGGGCTCGGACGGGAGCATCTCCTTCAACGGCGACCAGGACAACTTCGTCCACGCGTGGACGGCGGTGTACGTCGCCTCGCAGAAGACCATCACGCTGTCGCAGGCCGGCGGGTGGGACGTGTGCTGCATGTACATCCAGTCCGGCGGCTACCCGGAGCGCGTGAACCCCGGGAGCGTCACGCTGAAGGCGGGGTGGAGCATCATCCACCTCGTGGGGTACCACCAGCACGACGGCTTCTCCGGCGGCATCGGGAGCTCGCTGGTCTCGCAGGTCGACCTGATGAGCCCGAACATCGTGACCGAGCCGCAGATGGCCGGCGACATGGACGGCAACGGCATCAACGACCTGATCAACTTCAAGAACGGCACGTGGAACGTGTCGCTCGCCTCCTCGTCGGGCACGCTCGCGCCGCCGCAGACGTGGCTGAGCAGCTTCGGCGACAACGGCTACGCGCCGCTCGTCGGCGACTGGAACGCGGACGGCCGCACGGACGTGGCGCTCTACAGCAACGGCGTGTGGCGGTTCGCGCTGTCCACGGGCTCGAACTTCACGGCGAACGCGATCTCGCAGATGAGCTTCGGCAGCGGCAACCCGTACGCGGGCGACTTCAACGGCGACGGCGTCGTGGACCTCGGCACGTACAACGAGGGGCAGTGGCGGGTCGCGCTCGGCTCCGGCTCGGGCTTCACCGCGGCGTCGCAGTTCGACCTGACGATGTCCGAGGGCGCATCGGTCCTCGCGCCGCACGACGTGCGCTGGATCGCGCGCATCGCGAGCTACGACTGCGGCCACGACAACTACGGGTGCGTCGCGCCGTATTCGCCGGGGAACTGCGGCCAGCCGAACTACTCCATCGGGACGGTCGGCGGGACGATGAACGTCGGCGGCATCAACGTGGCGGTCGGCTCCAACGGGGACATCTGGATCCCGGCGGGTCAGGACCGGCACACGTGGGCGACGGTGTGCGTGTACCTCAAGACCGCGAAGACGCTCTACCTTCCGAACTCCGGCAGCTGGGACGTCGCGTGCATGTACAAGGAGCCGGAAGGCGGAGGCGTCTCGCAGGTGTCGCCCGGCAACGTCTCCTTCGGCGCCGGGTGGTCGCGGATCCACATCACGGGCTACAACCAGAACCAGGGCATCTCGTACGGCCTCGGCGCGAACCTGCGGGGCCAGGCGGACATCGTCAGCCCGACGATCATCCCGGCCAACGTCTCCTCGGCCCAGCACATCACGGGCGACTTCAACGGCGACGGGCTGACCGACGTGGCCGTGATCAAGGACCAGGTGATGTACCCGGCGATCTCCACCGGCGCGGGGCTGATTCGCCTCGGCGCGTGGTCGATCCCGTTCGGCGACAAGGAGTATACGACGGCGGATTACAACGGCGACGGCCTGACCGACGTGGCGTGGTACGACCGCAGCAATGGGACCGTGAAGGTCGCGTACTGCTCGGGCAGCGGGCTCGGCTCGGTGGTGACCCTGCCGATGACGTTCACGCTGCGGCTGGCGCACGACCAGGTGCAGGTGGGCGAGTGGAACGGCGACGGCCTGCCGGACGTGTGCATCATCGACAGCATCAGCGGCGACATCGAGATGGCGTACTCCAGCGGCACGACAGCGGACCTGCTGAAGAAGGTGGACAACGGGCTGGGCGGCGTGGGCGAGCTGACGTACCTGCCCTCGACCCGCATGGCCAACGACTTCCTGCCGATGGTGATGCCCGTCGTGACGGAGACCCGCGCCAGCAACGGCATGGGCGAGACGAACGCGACGAGCTACATCTACTCCAAGGGTCTCTACGACAGCGGGACGAAGGAGTTCCGCGGCTTCGGCCACGTGGAGGTGCGCGACTTCGAGCAGACCTCGTGCGTCACGGACTTCCACCAGGACTACGCGAAGAAGGGCCGCGTGTACCGGACCGCGGTGTACGACGTGGCGGGCAACCAATGGTCCAGGGAGGAGCGCACGTACTCGTCGACCGTGCCGTACGCGGGGCTCAACGCGTACTTCACGCGCCTCGACGAGGTGAACAGCTTCCTCTACGACGGCGACCTGACGTACAAGCAGACGCGGACGCGGCACACGTACGACGCGTACGGCAACCTGACCGGTTCCTACGTGGACGGCGACGTCGGCGTCACCGGGGACGAGAAGGCGACGATCACGACGTACAACGTGAACCCAACGCTGTGGATCCTGAACACGGCGAACACGGTCCGCACGTACGACGCGGGCGGCGCGGTCGTGGCCCAGCTCCTGACCTACTACGATGGCGCGGCGGATTACAACACGCCGCCCACGAAGGGCAACATCACGCGCGAGGACAAGTGGCTCAACCTGCCGACGTCGCAGTGGATCGGCTCGCGGGTGACGTACGACGCGTACGGCAACGCGGCCGTCGCGACGGACGCGCTGGGGCGCTCGTCGACGAACACCTACGACGCCACGTTCACGTACCTCACCGTGGCGAAGAACCCGCTCGGGCACGCCCGGACGATGACGTACGACCCGCGGACCGGCCAGATGACGAGCGTGAGGGACCAGAACAACGTGCTCGGCGTGTCCACGTTCGACGCGTTCGGCCGCAAGGTCAGCGAGGGGATCGTCGATCCCGCGAGCGGCCAGACGAACGTGCAGATGGAAACGGAGTACCGCGTCGGCGGCGCGCCGAGCCGGGTCAAGACCACGATCTACACGCAGACCGGCAAGGGCGGGCCGATCGTGACCTACGCGTTCCTCGATGGCTGGGGGCGCAAGGCGCAGGTCCGCGAGCCGGCCGAGGTCGCGGGGACGCAGCGCGTGACCGGCGCGGCGCAGTACGACGGCAAGGGCCGGATGATCAAGCAGTGGACCTCGTACAGCGACACGTTCTCGGAGGAGTTCAGGCCGCACACAGCCGTGGCGGGCCTCGCGGCGCCGGAACAGTACACGTACGACCCGCTCAACCGGCTCACGTCCACGATCAAGTCGGACGGCTCGGTCTACGGCATCGCGTACAACGACTGGGTCACGACGTACACCGACGCGAAGGGCCGCGTGCGGCGGCTGACGACCGATGCGATCGGGCAGGTCGTGAAGGCGGAGGAGGTCAACGGCGGCGAGACCTACGTGACGACGTACACGTACGACGCGTACAAGAACCTCGTGCGCATTCGTGACCACTTCGGCAACGAGACCGCGGTCACGTTCGACAGCCTCGGCCGGAAGATCGCGACGGACGACCCCGACGCCGGGCACTGGACCTACGAGTACAACGCGAAGGGCTATCTCACGAAGCAGACCGACGCGCGCGGCGTGGCCATCGCTTTCTCGTACGACGTGCTCGACCGGCTCGTGCGCAAGGACTACACGACGCCGTCCGGCGTGGAGACGATGCCCAGCGCGGTCTACAGCTACGACGGCGCCGGCGTGGCGTTCTCCACCGGGCGGCTCACGCGCGTGACCGACGCGAGCGGGACGAACACGTACTCCTACAACTACCTGAACCGCCTCGTCAGCCAGACGCGCACGATCGGCGGGACGGCGTACACGCAACAGAACGCGTTCGACCTGCTCGGGCGGCTCGTGAGCTTCACGTATCCGAACGGCCATATCGCGTCGTACACCTACGACGCGGCGGGCGGCCTGAAGACCGTGAACCTGCAGGCGGGCGCAACGGCATATCCGATCGTCTCGAACATCACGTACAACGCGGCCGGACAGGTCACGCGGATCGCGTACGGCAACGGCGTGGTTTCGGACTACACCTACAACCCGCAGACGCTGAAGATGGATCACAAGCATACGACGGCCGCGGGCGGGACGGTGCTCCAGGATCTCGCGTACACGCGCGACGCGGTCGGCAACATCGAGACCATCACCGACACGGTGAACACCGGCACGCAGAGCTTCCAGTACGACGCGCTCAACCGGCTCACGCAGGCGATCGGCGCCTCCTATGGGACTCAGAACTTCACGTACGACGCCATCGGCAACATGACCTCGAAGGCGGGCGTCACCATGACCTACGGCGCCGGCGCCGCCGGCCCGCACGCCGTGACGGCGACGTCGTCGGGCCTCGCGCTCTCGTACGACGCGAACGGCAACATGACGGGCCGCGTGTCCGCGGTGAGCGGGCGGCTGGCCATGAAGTACGACGCGGAGAACCGGCTGTGCGAGGTGCAGTCGTCCAGCACGGCGCCCTCGAACGTCACGCTCCTGTCCGGCATGAACATGGTCGGGTTCCCGATGCTGGGCGCCGCCGCGGCGACGACGAATGTCCTGAAGCAGTTCGGGACGGCGTACAACCAGGTCACGCGCCTGCGCCCGCAGGATCAGAAGTTCGAGAGCTGCATCGGCGTGTCCACCGTGAACCAGTTCAGCGCGGTGACGCCGGGCGACGGGTACTGGGTGTTCTGCACCAACGCGGCGGGCGCGACGATGAACCTGCCGAGCGTCGCGGGGACGCCCGGCGCTCGCTCGCTGACGAACGGCTGGCACATCCTCTCCGCGCCCGCGCGCGGGATGACCGTGGCGCAGTGGCTCAGCCCGCTGGTGCCGGGGACGGACTACGGCACGGTGAAGACCTATGACACCGCGTCGGGGACGATGTCCACGGTGGATCAGGTCGTACCCGGCAAGGCGTACTACGTCCAGATCCTGAGACCGAGCACGTGGACACCGCCGCCGGCCGGCCAGGCTGAAACGATCCGCTACGTCTACGACGCGGACGGCGCGCGCGTGAAGAAAACAGCGTCGGCCGGCACCACGCTGTTCCTTGGCATCGCCTACGAGGTGCAGGGCGGTTCGACCATCGAATACATCATGAGCGGGAGCGACCGGGTGGCCTCGTTGACCTCGGCGGGCGCGCTGCGGTATTACCTGACGGACCATCTGAACTCGGCGAACCTCGTCGTCGACGGGAGCGGTCAGGTCGTGGAGCTGTCCGAGTACCAGCCGTACGGCCAGCTGAGCCGCCACTCCGGCTCGATGGACACGCCGTTCAAGTTCACGGGCCAGCGGCTCGATGCGGAGTGCGGCCTGTACTACTACGGCGCGCGGTACTACGATCCCGAGCTCGGACGGTTCGTCGCGCCCGACACGATCGTGCCCGATTCGTTCGATCCGCAGACGCTGAACCGGTACACCTACGCCGGCAACAACCCGATCCTGTTCGTCGATCCGTCCGGCAACATCTTCATCATCGACGACATCCTCATCCCGATGCTGATCGCCGCCATCATCGGCGCCGCGATCAACGTCGCGATGGCCGCGATCATGGGCGGGGACATCGGGCAGGCCGCGCTGACCGGCGCGGTGACGGGCGCCATCACGTGGGGCTTCGGCGCGATCGGGGAATCGCTGTTCACGGGGGCCAAAGCCATGGCCTACCTGGGCCGAGGCGTGGTCAACGCCGTGGGCGGCGCCGCGGCGGGCGCCGCCGGCGCGGCGATCAAGGGCGAGCCCATCGGCAAGGGCGCGCTCGAAGGCTTCAAGATGAGCGCGATCATGTCGGCGGCGAACTACGCCGTGGGCCAGTACAGCGGGTACGCCAAGAAGGGCCAGATGGACATCAAGAAGGGCACGCGCGCCCCGGACAGCAAGGTCGACCTGAAGGTGAACGGCATCAACACGACCCCGGATCAGGTAAAGGCTCAATTGAGCGACTGCGACGAGTTCATCTACAACGTCTCCGGCACCGGCTGGGACGGCAGCCTGAAGGACATCGTCGAGAGCGCGCAGGAAATCCTGTTCGGGCCGTCCTCGTTCTCGCGCGAGCTGGGCCAGCACCTGCAGACGTTCTCCGGGCAGACCGTCTCGATCGTCGCGCACAGCCAGGGGACGATCATGATGACGCGCGGCCTGCAGATCGCGGGCCGGAACGGAACGCGGTTCGGCGCGGACTCGTCGATCACGTTCAACAATCCGCCGATGGACCCGATCAGCGCGTACGGCGCGGCGTGGTCGTGCGGGATCTCGAAGATCGCGTACCGGCCGGATCCGCGCGACCTCGTGTCGGGCCTCGGCAACATCGTGTACATCCCCACGTCGCTGCCGTTCACGCTGGCCGGCAAGCTGGGCACGTACCATTGCGCGTACAGCTTCGAGGACGCGTTCCCGCACAACTAGCGGCGCGCGAGGCTGCGATCGGCGTACAAGGCGCCGGGGCTTTCCAAACATTGGAAAATCCCGGCGCCGTTTTTCCAAGACTTGGGGATTTCAGTTGTTCGCAGCGGGCAACGGCGGCGGCGCGTTTTGCGCCGCGGTCTCAAGCGCGTTCAGCTTGAGCGACGCCTGGAGCCCTCCGTAGATGCAGACCAGGGCGAACACGTGAAATCCGATGCTGAGGAAATCCTTCACGAGGAGGAAGATCAGCCCGTCGAACGCGTACAGCACCATGCCGACCACGTAGGCCCACGTGTGCCGCCGGACCGCAAAGGCCCCGAAGAAGACGAACAGGCCGGCGATCAGGAGATCGAAGACGAATCCAAGGACTTTCAGGATCAATCCCGATTGCGCCGATGCCTGCTGGGCGATGCCCATGGCGATGCCGTCAACCAGTTGCGTGGCTCCAAGGCCGACGATGAAACTCCACTGTGAGCCGAGAAGGATCACGATGGAGTTGATGATGGACAGGCCGGCGATCCAGTAGAACCACGAGGCGCCGGCCTTGTGTTGGGACTGGAGCTTGAGAAAGGATGCGATCAACGCCGTTTGGGCGGCATTGTCGGCCGTGGCGGCAGGCGTGTCTGACATGGGTTCCCCCTTTGATGATCCCGACCGCGGGAAAGAATACGCGGTTCTCCGGAAATAATTAAACGCCTCCGTGCAAAAAGCGGACGCGCAGCGCACACGATTGCGTCAAGGGAATCGGCGCGTTATGATGGCGGCGTGAAACGGATTACCATCAAGGACGTGGCCGCGAAAGCCGGCGTTTCGCATCCCACCGTCTCGCGCGTCATCAACGACGATCCGCAGATCAGCGAGCCGACAAAAGAACGCATCCGCGCGATCATGAAGAAGCTGGGCTACCGGCCGAATCTCATCGCGCGCGGGCTGGTGAAGAAGAAGACGCAGGTCTTCGCACTCGTCATCCCGGACCTGAATCCGCACGTCCAGCCGATCGTGCGCGGCGTGATCGACGAGTGCCGCCGTCGCGGCTACGGCCTGATGCTGTTCTCCACGGAGTATTGGACGAAGGAAGACGAGACGTACTCGTATGTCGTGTCCAACTGGCGGGTCGATGGCGTGTTGATCTACAACGTGGTTCACCACGAGCGGCTGACGGAGGATGTGAGGCAACTCAAGGCCGAGAACGTGCCGTTCGTCTTCATCAACAAGTACCTTCACAAGAAGAACGTCAATACGGTGGCGATCGACAATTCTCAGGCGGTGCGGCAGGCGGTCGAGAACCTTGCCGGTCTGGGGCACAAGCGAATCGGGATTCTGAACGGCAGCCTGATGGCCGTGGATGGCGTGGAGCGGTTCGAGGCGTTCAAGGAGTCGCTTGCGCGTCTCGGCCTGAAGTTCGACGAGCGCTACGTCGGCAACGCGAACTTCTCCGACTCCGAAGCGGCGGAGGAGGCGAGACGCATCCTCGCGCTGCCGGATCGGCCGACCGCAATGTTCTGCGCGAACGACTTGATGGCGATGGGCGCGATCCGCGCGGCGGAGGCCATGAACCTGCGCGTGCCGGCGGACGTCTCGTTCATCGGGTTCGATGATCTCGAAGCCGGACATTGGTTCAAGCCGGCGCTGTCCACCCTGCGTCCGCCGCTGCGGGATGTCGGCGGCCGCGCGATCGATCTGCTGTTGAAGGCCATCGAAGATCCGCGGCGGAAGCCGGAGCAGGTTCCGCTGCTGGCCAAGCTCGTGCTGCGCGACTCATGCGGCCCGGCGCCGAAGAACTGAACTCACCGATACTTCAGGGCGATTTCTGCGGGAAGGCGATCCACGCGAATCCCGCCGGCCGCCGGCTCGACGACCTTCCCGTCGATCGTGACGTCAACGGGCTTTGCGTCGAGAGGCGAGCACACGATGAATCCATCCGGCGGCTGCGCGTCTCCCGCGATGTGCACGTTCACCGTGTCGCCCGTCTTCTTCATGCTGTAGCTGAACACGCCGAACCGGGTGGGGGCGTGGCGGATGGCGACTCCGCGTTCGGTATCGAGCCAGCGCGGGTCGATCCCGGCGCCGATCACGAGCTGGTTGCCTTTCTCGTACAACAGCAGGCCGCGAGCGGCGTGGACGAATTCGGAACCGACCCACGTGTGCGGCATGTCGCCGATGTAGCAGGGGAAGCGCAGGTCGCTGTGCACGACTTCCGCGAGGTGGTTCCATCCCTGCGGCCGCCGGCAATCGAGCAAGAATTGCGTCAGCCGCAGCGCGCGGTCCTTCTGGCCCATGAACAGGAACGCGAGGATCGTTCGCGCCTCGTACGGCGTGAAGACGAACTGCGCGCCGGACTTGAGCCGCGCGGCTAGGTCGTTGTAGTAGCGGTCGAACGTGTGCTGCGCCTGCGGCTGCGGCAGGTTGTCGAGCTCGGCGCAGTACACGATGGCGGCGGCGGTCGAGGTGGCGTCGAAATCGCCCTTCTCGGCGCAGCCGGGGATGTAGTCGATGCCGTACTTCTCCATGACGCGCTGGATCGTGTCGTACACGCCCGCCTTCAGCGCCTCGTACTCCTTCTGCATCCACTCGGCGCCCTTCGCGTCGTCCATGATGCGCGCGAGCGCGACGCCGTCCTTCCACCCCCGCAGCGCCCAGAAATCATCCCAGTAGGAATGCGCGAGCCAGTAACCCTCGTGGCTGCGCGACTCGGGCAGGATGTCGTGGAAGAACTGCTTCTCGGGGTTGTCGCGGTATTCCGGTGTCGCGCGCTGTTCTCGCAGCGCCTGCAGGAATTCCAGCGCGCGGACCACGCGCGGGTAGATGCGCACGAGGAACCCGACGTCCTTCGTGTACGAATAGTACTGGTTCACGAGATGGACAAACTCGCCGTTGCTGTCGAACTCGTGCAGGCCCTGCTTCTCCTCCCACAGCGGGTCCTTGTGCTTGTTGTCGATGATCGGCGGGATCTCGCCGTTGTCGAACTGGTACTCCGCGAACCACTCGATGAACTCCTTCACCTCGTCGCGGAATCCCATCTCCAGCATGGCGATCGCGGCGGAACTGCCGTCGCGCATCCAGGCCTTGTCGTAGCTGCGCGAGCCGGGCTGGAAGCCCGGGCCGTCTTTCGTGATCAGGTTGTACGCGACGTTCGCCTTGATCGTGTCGAGCAGCGCGCGATCGGGGATGTCGATCTCCACGCGGTTCACCGCCTCGCTCCAGTACGCGATGTTCTGTGCCAGCAGGGAGTCGAACGAGTCCGCGGGGATCGGCGAATCCGGGTGCAGGGGCACGGTCACGACAAGGCTCGTGGAGCTGCCGGGAGCCAGTTGAAAGGCGAAACGCGCGGCGCCGGACGCGAAGCCGTCCTCGTCTTCTGCGCGGGCCCCGGACGGGAGTTCGCCGCGCGCGACATCGTCGGCGATGTTGCCTTCAACGGGGCCGCCGACGCGGAACGTTCCGCCCTTCGCGGCAAACGCGTCCGGCGATTTGGAGAACAGGATTCGGCGGTCGTTGTCGAGCGTGACTGTTCCATCGCTGTACGCCAGCGACTTGATCGGCGAGAACCCGTTGTGGCCTTCCTGCCACGGCGGATAGACTTGAATGGGGTGGATCACGAGGTACAGGCTGCCGTCGATCGGAGACGCGCCGCCGTTGGTAAGCGTGTATCGCGCGAGCATCGATGATTGGTCGCCGCCGACTGCGAGCGCGGTGACACGCATCGCGAGGTCCTTGTACTTCCAGTCGACGGATGGGATGGGCAGGTACGACTGCAGAAGTTCCTGCGAGACCTCCGCGTTCTCGCGCGTCACGAGCTCGGCGCCCACGCGCAGAAGCGGCATGAGGGTGAAACCGCGCTTGTGCGGCTCGAGCGTTCCGTCCTCGCACAGCGAGCCCTCGACCGTGTCCTCCGGCGTTCCGACGAGCGTCCAGTACGCCTGTTCGTTCGACAGCCAGCGGGGATAGCAACCAGGGTGTGCCGTGGCGGCGAGCCGGTAGAACTTCGTGACGGTCATCTCTTCCTCGGGCGCCTTCAGCTCGATGTTGCGGATGGCGTAGCCCGTTCCCGCGAGCGCTTCCTTGCACGCGATACGGATGAAGCGCGCCTCGGTCTCCTTGAGGAAAATCTGGTGGACGTCGCCGGGCTGATTTGTGGCCGTGTAGGCGGGCCACCAGTTCAGCCCGTTCGTTGACATTTCCACCGCGTACGTCTTCGGACCGTCGTCGCCCCAGGTGATGAACAAACCGCCGCAGGCTTTCTCGCCGCGGAGATCGAGCTGCAGCCACTGCTCTCCGGCGCCGCTGCTGCGCCATGCCGTCTGCGTATTTCCGTCCATGGCCTGCACCGCCTCTCCGTTGTTTTGGGCCGACGAAGCCGAAATGACCGGTGCCTCGCCGGGAGGGATGATTTCGATTTCAGAAAGCGAATAGCCGTCGCGGCAGGCTTGCCGGCGCGTCTCGATGCGCAGGAACCGCGCCGGGCGCGGCGCGAAGTAGATCTCGTCGAGTCCGCCGTCGGGAAGATCCTGCCGATAGGCTTCGGTCCAATTCGTGCCGTCCGTGGACGTGAGAAGATCGTAGGCCCCGTAGTTGCCCCAGAAGAGCCGCAGGCCCGCCATCTCCTGCCCGGTCTGGAAATCCACCTCGATCCACTGCGGATCGAAAGGCCGGCTGCACCAGCGCGTCGACCCGCTCTCGTCGACTACGTTGACCGCGGCGAATTCCGGACCGCTTTCCGACGATGCGCGCACCGCCGGGAGCGGGCGGGGAGGCAGGGGCGGCAATTCACGAAGGGCGACCGGGCCGATGAGCAATTCGCCCGGCCCGCCTCGGCCGGATGTCACCGCGAATTCAAGCCGGTGAATCTCGCGGGGTTTCGCGAGCGGATCGCGGCCCCAGCCGTAGCGCAAATCGCGGCGGCTGACCGCGAGCGTTTTCCAATCCTCGGACAGCCGCACATTCCGAAAGATTTTCAGGAACGTGTTTCCCTTCCCGTCATCCACTTTGAATTCGAGATTGTTGCGGAGTCCGGAGCCCTTGATCGGGAACGAAATCTCGAAGTTCTCCGGAAGCGTGTCCCGCAAATCGCGGCCCGCGACGACGTACGAAGACGCCCCGAGGTCGAAAGACAACTTCAGGGCGGCGGCGTCGTTCGTCTGGACGCCCTGGACGGCGATCGTGGCCTCCTGCGGACAGAGCCCATTCCAGTCGGCGGGTTGTTCAAACGACTCGATCACGCGGACCGTCCCCGTCTGCGCGAACACGGCCGGAGCCGCGGCCAGGACAACAGCCGCAAATCGAAAGAGACCTTGGATGGATTTCATTGAAGGCAGAATACGCACACGTGTGCGTTATGTCAATAGCGCAGGGCGCCACGCGGCGGGACGCCTAGGGTTTGTGCACATTAAACCGATAAAACCGGCGCCCGGAGGCGGGCGCGGAGGATGTGGTGTTCGTGCCCTCGTCGTCCGTGAAGGTGTGCGTCGTCGAGGTCGGGCTGGTCTCCAGCCACGAGCCGACGCCCAGGTTCGTATTGCCGAACGGGGACCACGGCATGTTGTTGCTCATGCCTCTGTCGCCGTAGAAGATCATGTAGTGCCGCCCCGGTTCCGTGGAGACCGTAACGCTGCGGTTTGAGGTTCCGTCTGCGCTGGAGACGGAGATGACCTTGAACACCGATCCGACGTTCGTCGGCTGCGTGCCCGAGATGTACTCGTCGTAGTCGCCCGCGCCATCGCCATCGTTGTCGTTCGCTGCGGCGTTGGTCAGGTTCTGGAAGTTGATCCATTCCCAGCCGTCGCCGATCCCGTTTCCGTTCCAGTCGAACGGGACGGTGATCGTCGTGCTGTTCGTCGCGGACAGCCCCTGGTCGTCCGTGGCGACGAACGTGACGGGATTGGTGGTGTTCTCGAACGCCGGCGTCGCCGTCCACGAAAAAACTCCGCCGACAAATGTTACATCTGGAAGGACGGCCGCATTCGTGAGTGTAACAATTGTTCCGTCGGGATCGGTGGCGGTGACGGTGAAGTTTGTCGATGCTCCGACCGGCAGAATGTGCGGGCCCGGCAGGTTGATCACCGGCGCCAAGTTGTCCTCTTCGATCTTCAGGAACTGCACGAGCTCGCCGTCAGCCGTGATCGGCTGGGCGTCCGTTCCGGCGTTCAGGGAGACCCACAGGCCGCTATTGTAAAGCGTGGAGCCGGAAACATTTGTCCAAACGTATGTGGCGAGCGCGTTACTCGAAACGAGGTTGCGGGCTTTGTAGAACTTCGACGTGTTGAGGCCGAGCAGGCTCCACACGGGCTGGAGATTGTAGGTTGCGCTCGCGCCGACGTGCGTGCCCTCGTCGTTGCGGAGCAGGAGCGCGAACGCGAGAACGACGTCGCTCGTGCGCGGCGAGGCGTAGGGCGTCTGGTACTTCGCCGCGGCGAGGATGCGCGACTCGTCGCCGCCGCCGACCTTGCTGAGGAACCAGCGGTTCTGGCTCCGGAGCGCGGCGCTGTTGTGCCGCGCCCAGTTGACGCGCCCGTACCACTGCGCGAGATCCGTGCCGCCGTAGTCGGGCGTGTTGGTCCAGACCGTGAGCTGGTTCCACTGCTTGAAGTTCGGGATGAACTTGCCGAAGTTCTCCTCGTGTGGCGTCTTGAATCCGGTGTTCTTCGTCACCGAGCCGGCCCAGTTCTGGATTCCTTGCTCCTGCCCGTAGAAGATCATCGGGATGCCGTCGACGGCGGACACGGCGCCGTAGCGCGACGCGACCATCCACGTGTCGTTGCCGGGCAGGATCTCGTCGTGCGAGGTCAGGTTCAGCAGGACCGCGCCGCCGCTGTAGGCGGTGCGCCGGTCCTCCAACGCCTGCTTCAGCGCCCACGAGTCGTTGATCCGCTCCTGCGTGAACTTGAAGACGAGGTTTTCGTTCAGCACGTCGAAGTGGCGGTTGGAGCGGTAGCCCGGCTTGCCGCCGTCGAGCGTCTCGGCCATGAAGAGGAAGTTCCACTTCATGTGCCGCGTGCGGTTGATGATGTACTCCCAAAGCTGCGGCGGCAGGCCCTGGCCGAAGTCGCACCGCAGGCCGTCGATGCCGCGGTCGTCCTGCGGGGCCACCCACGAGTTCGTGCCGGCGTGGCCGGTTTTCTTGAGCCAGAACTCGGTGTAGTAAGCCATGTAGCGCCAGAGGTCCATCTCGTTGGCGGTGGTCATGCCGGCGAAGTCGTATACATCATCCTCGTTCAGGTAGTCGCCGTTGTTGTCCGGGTTGTGCCGCACGAGCGCGGAGTACTTCCCGTAGTACAGCTCGGCCACGTCGAACCACTTGCCGAAGTCGCCGCGGTCCGGCGCGGTGGCGATGTCGTTGGAGTACGCGCTGTGGTAGTACGTCGCGGGCAGGCCGTAGTCCGTCCAGAGCGCGTACCAGCCCGGCTTGAACCAGCCGATGCGGTCGTTGACGTTCGTGCAGTAGTTGAAGTTCGTGCCGCCCTCGCCGAACACCGCGTCCCACGAGGTGTGGTTGAACACGCCGTCGAGCATCACGTTGATCGTGCCGACCGTGCCGGTGTACGCGTCGCACCTGGCGACGAAGTTCGTGAACTCCCTCATTGCGCCCGCCTCGGTCGTGTCGTCGCCGTAGTACTTCGAGACGGCGAAGTAGTTCTTCGTCGCGTACGGGCTGCCGGGCGTGTACGAGTCCTTCCGCTCCTCGGCGTTCGGGTGGATCGGCTGGAACCACAGGCAGTTGACCTGGATGAAGTTCAGGTAGTCGAGGTTGAACGGGTCGTAGCCGTCGGAGTCGCCGTCGGCCGCACCGAGCAGGTCCTTGAACGTGCTGCGGCCCGCCTCGGAGTTGTCCGTCGCCTCGACCGTCAGCGTGTTGAGCTCGTACATGGTCTGGCTCAGGACCTTTCGCGGCGATACGACGATCGCGTGGTCGCGCAGGCCGCCCGAGGAGTACCAGTTCCAGTTCGTCGCGCTCGCGGCGTTCTTCTGGTAGCGCGCGGTGAGCCGGTACGCGCCGCAGCGGCTGACGACGCCTGTCCAGTAAAACGTGGTCGGGCCGCCGCTCATCATGAACGCGGTGAAGTACGCGCCGGTGTCGGCGGGCGTGAGCAGGTTGCCGTCCGGCGGCCGGATGCCGTCCGCGTAGCCGTCACCGCTGATCAGCGCGTTGGTGTAGTCCACGTCGCACAGGTCGCGGCGGTTGAGGTTGCAGAAGACCTGGACGTTGGACGCGCCGGCTTCGGGCGTGTAGACGACCGTCACGTATTGCGTCTCGTGCGCGGCCTCGTCGATGAAGAACTTCGTGGTCGTGTAGTCGGCGTTGACGCCGTTCACGGTGAGGCCGGCCGCGCCGGGCACGAAGAGGGAGAACACGAAGGTCTGGTTGTCCTGCCCGGACGTGCCGTACTCGGCGAATCGCTCGATGCCGCCGGTCTTCCACGCGCCGATCTTGTACCTGATCGTGCTGCCGTCGGTCGACGGCAGGTTGGTCAGCGTGCCCATCCACCACATCGCGTCGCCGTCCGCATACGTGTCTTCCTCCATGTGGTCGAAGCTCATCATCTGAACCATCGTCGACGCGCCGGGGACGCCGTTGGTGCCGGACGGCTCCGCGCCGTTCGTCGTGTAGTAGATTGCCGCGTAGTCCACCCAGCGGTTCGTGCCGATCCCCTGCGCATAGCCGATCTTCGCCCAGCACTGGACGGCGCCGCTGCCGACGTTCACGCGATTCGTGTTGTGCCAGATGTACGCCGCCTCCGTGCCGGGTTCGCCGCCCATCGTGAACGAGAACGGATGCGCCTGCGCGTTGCTCGCCGCTAGATACGTCACGCTTGATGCTCCGTCGTTCGTCGTGCCGATGTAGGTGGTGTTGTGGTCGGTGTAAGTCACGGACAAGTAATATTCCACGACGTTCGTATTCCCGTACGTTCCCGCCGGGATGATCGACTTCCAGTACTTGTTGTTATCGATCTGGTTGTCGTACGAAAGGTTTGTCGCGGTCCAGCTGGCGGCGCCCGCGAGGCGGTGGTACAGCGTGCCGCCCGACTGGTCGGCCGCATTGCCGGCGCCCTGGAACTGGTTGCCGTTGTAGATGTACACCGCGTTGTTGGAGTAGGGGCTTTGCGGGTTGCGCATCGTGGTGCCGACCGGCTCCGCGTTGGCCGGGATGTGCCAGCAGTTCGCTCCGCCGAACCGGAAGCTGTAGTTCGTCGTTCCCGATTTTTTGCCGCGGAGCGTGCAGAGGTCGGGATCGGCCGTGATCTGGTTCGACGGCATGGTGGATGTCAGGGCGTAATACTCGATCCTCGATCCGGCGGCTGCGGGAA
Source organism: uncultured Lentisphaerota bacterium (assembly GCA_937870865.1). Lineage (GTDB taxonomy): Bacteria > Verrucomicrobiota > Kiritimatiellia > CAIQIC01 > JAGNIJ01 > CALMZY01. The sequence continues at coordinate 21,258 of CALMZY010000312.1, forward strand.
TCGTCGCGGAGTAATTCGTCGAGCTGCCAAATGCCGCGGCGGTCAGCTTGCTGAACCCCCAGCTGTTCGTCGTGTAGCGGATCCAGATGTTCTCCTGCGGGCTCTTCGCTGCGCTGAGCTGGATCATGACGGGCGCGCCCGCGGCCCATGGATCCGCGAGCTGGACGTCCGCGCGAACGACGGACACGGGATCGCTGTCCGTCTCCATCACGACGTAGGAGGTGTGTTCCGTGTTCACGTTGAAGTGGTACCGCTTGCTGGAGAGGGCGCTGAAGCTGAGGTTGCTGCCGCCCGATGAGAGCGATCCGATCGTCGAGTTTTTGGTGGCGCTGCTGCCGGCGCCCCAGTTTTCCGTCCAATCGCCGAAGCGGTCGAACTTGAACTCCGAGGTTGCGTCATCCGCGCCGCAGGTCACGCTGACCTTCCATATGCTTCCGAAGTCGGTGTCTTGGGCCATCCAACTTGTGCCCCAGGAATTCATCTCGCCGCGGTAGGATTCGGCGGTTGCGGAACCGGCGAATGTGCACAGGATGGCCGCGAGGAAGAAAGAGGAAAATCGATTCATGACCTTGCCTCCCGATGACGGCTGTTTATTAATTGTAAAGCGATTGACTTGCCTTTCAAATTACCTTTGTGCCAGAATGGTGTCAATCAATGCGGGCTGTTGGTATGGGCTGTCGGAAAAAGAAAGTGGCCGAGGGCCCTTTACGGGTTGACCCCCTTGGGCATATAAATAGCGACAGCCGCGGGACGTACAGCTGTGCGGGTAACAGTTTGTGCAGCGGAGCGGGAATGTGACTAAAGAATCGCCTAAAAAGCAGCCCCCCGAAAAGTCCTTGCCTCTTCGAGCCCTCGATTTCCTCAATGATGGGGTGATGATTGCCGATCTGCAGGGCAAGATCATTTATGCGGACGCCGCGATGGGCCGCATGCTCGGTGTGAACCCTGGGAAGGTCATTGAGCAGCCGGTCGAATTGGACGGCCGTTTTCAGTTTCAGGGTGGGTTGTCCTTCGGCGACATCGCGAAGGCGTCGGAGAAGGAGGATGTGTGGGTTGGCGAGGCGACCTGCATTTCCGACGATAATCACGCGCTGTTGCTGGATGTTCGGGTCTCCCCTTTGAACGACTCGAACGGCGGGCATATCGGGTCCATGATCGTGGCTCGTGACGTCACCCGCGAACGTTCTCTCGAAAAGCAGGTTCTTCAATCGCAGCAGATGGAGCTGGTCGAGAACCTTTCCATCGGAATCGCCCACGAATTCAAGAACCTGCTGACCGTCATCATGGCCTACGCCTCGTTGCTCCAGGACCAGATGGCCGGCCAGCCGTTCCAGAAGGACATCGCCAAGATTCTGGATGCCGCGCAAACGGCCAACGAACTGACGGGTCGTCTCCTTTCCGTCACGCGCCATTCGGCGCCGCGGATGGAGAACGTGGATATCCAGGTGGTGCTGAACGACGTGGTCGCGATGCTGAAGAAGACCCTTCCGCGCAACGTCTCGCTGTTCGCGCCTGAAAAAACGTCTTTGCCCAAGGTGCACACCGACCCGGTCGTGCTGTACCGCGCGCTGCTGAACCTCTGCCTGAACGCGCGGGACGCGATGCCCGACGGCGGCAACCTCTCCATCGAGGTGGACCTGGTCAAGGTGGAGCAGGAGGATCTCGAGCGCTGGCCGGAGCGCATGCCGGGCTCCTACATCACCATCTCCGTGACCGACACCGGCCACGGGATGGCGCAGGACGTCAAACAGCACATTTTCGAGCCGTTCTTCACGACCAAGAAAGCCGGCACGGGGCTGGGCCTCAGCGTGGTGCAGCACACGATCCGCGCGATGGGTGGCTGGGTGACGGTTTATTCAGAGCAGAACCTTGGCGCCTGCTTCCGGCTCTACATTCCAACGGCCAAACCGGATACGCCGGTGGTGGTCGAAGAGCGCGATATCGAAGCCATTCCGGGCGGGACGGAGACGATTCTCGTTGTGGACGACGATCCGCTGGCCCTGAGCATCACCCAGCGGCTTCTGCACAAGTCCGGCTACACCGTCTGGACGGCGACCGGCGGCGAAGAGGCCATTAACACGTACAAGCAGCACGCGTCGAAGATCGACATTGTCCTGTTGGATGTCGTCATGCCGTACGTGAATGGCGAGGAAGTCTACCGCGAACTCGTACGCATCAACCCGAAGGTCGCGATCCTGGTTGTCTCGGGATTCACGCCGAAGACCGCCGAGCGACTGCTCAAAGTGTCCGGCGCGCGATTCCTATCCAAACCGTTCAGCCGCCAGAAGCTCGCCGTCGAGGTCCGCACGATTCTCGACGCGCGGAAGAAGTAGGAAGAAGTCCAAAGTCTAAAGTCCAAGGTCCAAAAGTACTCCGCCCTTTAGACTTTGGACCTTGGATTTTGGACTACCCCCGTCATATTACTTCTATCTTGGAGGGCCTGCCCATGACACGAGTACTGGTTCCGATGGCTGACGGCACGGAAGAGATGGAAGCCGTCATTGTGATCGACACGTTGCGGCGCGCGAAATGGGAGGTTGTCGCCGCCGGCACGAAAAAGGGTGTCATCACGGCCTCGCGCGGCGTGAAGATCGTCCCCGACGTCGCGTGGGACGAGATCGATCCTTCCTCGTTCGACGTGATCGTCGTGCCGGGCGGGGCGAAGGGCGTCGAAAATCTTCTCAAGGAAGAGTCTTTGCGCGAGGCAATCCGCAGCCTGCATCGCGCGGGGAAGATTGTTGCGGCGGTGTGCGCCGGGCCCTTGGTTCTTCAGCATGCGGGCGTGCTGGCGGGCCGCAAGGCGACGTGCCATCCCGACGTTGTGCCGAAGCTCACGCAGGCGCAATACGTGAATGAGGCTGTGGTGGTTGACGGAAGCGTCATCACAAGCCAGGGAGCGGGTACATGTTTCAAGTTCGCACTCGCGATCGTTGCGAAAGTGGACGGCTCTGAAAAAGCGGAGGCGGTCGCGCGCGGGATGGTTGTAAAACAGGCGGATTTCGAGACGCGAGGGAGTTGAAAAACACCCCAAAAAAACGTAAAAAAACACTTGTTTTGCCCATAAATCACACCACAATGCCGAATGAAATTGGATCGGATTTGGTCAGTAGGCAGCAAACTCAAACCGAAGGAGGATAGTCATGGCGTTGACCAAGGCTCAGATTCAGGGACAGTTGGCAGAGAAGACAGGTCTCGCGAAGAAGCAGGTCGGTCTGTTTTTCGATGAACTGTGCAAGCTCGCTTACAAGGAAGCGAAGAACAGCTTCACGATTCCCGGTCTCGGCAAGCTCGTCCTCGTGAATCGCGCTGCTCGCATCGGCCGCAATCCGGCGACAGGCGAACAGATTCAGATTCCGGCCAAGAAGGTTGTGAAGTTCCGCGTGGCGAAGGCTGCGAAGGACGCGATCCTCGGCCGCTAAACTGACAATCCTAGACGTTTTAGGTTGGAAAAAGGATGACTGGAAACAGTCATCCTTTTTCGTTTGGGAAGACGTGTTGAAAGAAAGCGAGCCCGCCTGGCCGGGGCTTTCATTTCAGCCAGAAGCTTGTGCCGCAGGCAGGCTAGGTTCGTTCGACCCTGGCGCGTTGTGCGCCCACGCCTTCAATGGCGGTTTCCACGATGTCTCCGGGCCGGAAAACAACCGCCGGCTTGTGGGCTGATCCGATTCCACCGGGCGTTCCGGTGGACATGAGATCGCCGGGCTCCAGCGTCATGGTGGCGCTGATGAACGAGATCAGGTGTGCGATCTTGAAGATCATATTGGCCGTGTTGTTGTCCTGCAACGTGCTCCCGTTGACCTTGGAACAGAGCCGCAGGTTCTGCGGGTCGCGGATTTCGTCCGGCGTGACGAGGTATGGGCCAAGCGGGCAGAACGTGTCGGCGCTCTTCGCGCGGAACCACTGTTTGCCCTCTTTCTGGGCCTCGCGATCGGTGACATCGTTCAGAACGGTATAACCGGCGATGAACTGAAGGGCGTCGGATTCCGAAACGCGGCATGCCGTTTTGCCGATCACGACCGCAAGTTCGACTTCGCCGTCGACGATGTTCGCGCCTCGCGGGAGGACGATCGGGTCGAACGGTCCGACGAGCGACGTGGGCGCCTTGCTGAAGAGGATGGGGGACGAAGGAATTTCAGCGTCGAACTCCGCCGCGTGATCCGCATAGTTCTTTCCAAGGCAGACGATTTTTCCGGGTCTCGCGACGGGCGGGCCGAGGCGCACGCCGTCGGCCGGGACGGTTTTGAGCGACGGCTCCTTCAAGAGGGCCTGGATGCGCTGGATTCCCCAGTGCGTGAAGAAGTGGCCGTTGAAATCCTCGATATCGAACGCCATCGCGCGGACGTCGAGGATCTTCGAATCCTTCTCCATCAACACACCGGGGCGTTCTTCACCGCGTGGGCCGAAACGAACGAGCTTCATGCGTGAATCCTCCGGAATGCCCAATGGCCAAGTCTTAATGACCAAGGAATGACCAATGACGCAGAGAAAGAATGGGCCAGAATATCATTCATTGGACATTTGCTTTGACGTCGCCTGTCCTTCCGGCCCCAGAACGCTCCGGTCGAACGAAGTTTTCCCGAGCACGACGTCGGCGGTTTTGAAATGGCACTTGGCGATATCGAGCAGGATCTGGGGTGTGTTCTTGCCGATCAGCTTGACCGCGGTGTCCTGCACCTGGGCCGACGCGCCTTTCGGAATGGCGACACCGAATTTCTTCTGGAGGTCGATGAGCGCGAGCAGGAACCCGGCGCGCGCGAGGATGGAAGCGGCGGCGACGGCCATATCGGACTCCGCCTTGTGGCGCTGGACGAGTTCGATCTTCCGGCCCTTCTTCATGAGCGCCTGCTCGATCTGCCGTTTCGGGCCGAACTGGTCGGAGATGGCGCGTGGGCAATCCGGCACCTTCTCGAGAAGGTTCTCGATGGCCCTCGCGTGGCCCCAGGCGAGGATCTTGTTGACGTTGCGCATGCTGGCGTAGAGGCGGTTGTACGCGCGGGGACCGATGGTCACGATCGCGAACCGCTCGCCGAGCAGCTTGCGGATATCCCGGGCCATCTCGAGCGCCTTGCGGTCGCTCGTAATGGTCTTGCTGTCGCGGACGTTCATTTCCTGCAGGGCGTCCGTCAGGCGATCATCAGCGTAGGCCGCGGCGATGACGAGGGGGCCGAAGAAATCGCCCTTGCCGCTTTCGTCGATGCCCATGTGGGGTTGTGACGCTTCGGGGTTGAGGATTTTCTCGTAGCCGAGATGCGCTTCCTGAAGAACCTGGGGTTCGAGAACAAACGTCACCCAGTCCTGTGCCCCGCGACCCTGGACGAGGCATTTGCCGCTCTTGTAGAGGGCGATATTGCAGTCCTGACCCTCGGCCGCCGCGATGGTGTGTTCGACCTCTCGCGGGATGTAGTTTCCGGCCTTCAAAAGAGCAACGAGGGTGGCCTGCTGCCCCGGGTTCAGTTTGAAGGTAAACGAGGTTCTCGGCGTCATGCGCAAACAGTATCAAAAGGGATATTCGGTGACAACCAGAGGCCGCGTGACCCGAGAGGGGTTGAATCCGCCGAGATTTTCACAAAAACGCCGCGTATTTCGCGGAAATTGTTGTTGACCGGTTCTCTCGCGTCGGGGTACTAATGCTCCATACGTAGTCGTAACTACATTCATGTACGGGGTTTGTTCTGTCAGTTTGTGGCAAACGCCATGGGTGATCTGAACGTGGAGGTCTCAAATATGAAGAAAATGTGGTCGGTGTTGTTGGTTGCAGTTCTTTGCATCGCATTTACCGTTCCCTCCGTAACCGCCGCAGAAAAGAAACCTCAACCCGTCAAGGAGAAAAAGGCTCCTGCGACCAAGACGGCCGAGGTCACCCAAGCCGAACTGGCCCATCTCCTCATTCAGGTTCTGGGTCTTTCGCGGTTCCTCCCGGCAGCCCCCAGCGACCAGCAGTGCTTTGCGTTGCTCATGGATAACGGCATTGCCCCGAAGGATGGATGGAAACCCGGCAGCCCGGTGGTGAAGGCGGATCTGGCCCGCGTGATTGTGCAGGCGATGAAGAAACAGGGCGACATCAAACACCCCGAGGATCCGAAGGAATGGATCGACTACCTGAAAGCCCAAGGCGTTCCGCTCGACGCCGTGGGCGAAACCGCGAGCTACGTCGAACCTTTGGCGGAACCGGTGGCGGTCCATGTGGCCTCGCCCCAGGTCGATCCGCTGGATAAGCGTCACAAGTTCAATCCGCTCGACGAGACCCAGTACGGCGTGGATATGGCCTATGTGGTGCGCGTGTTGAGCCAGTTTGAATTCATTGCCAACGAGTTCAAGCCGAAACCCGTGACCCAGGACTGAGGCAGACGATTTTCGAGGATGAATTGTGGTGCATCAACGGAACCGAGGAGATAGGCCGATGAAATGGACAAAATGGCTGTGTGCTTTTCTGTTTGTGCTGGTAATTGCTGATGCCGCGTGGGCCCGCGAGGGAGCAAAGCCGTTCCAGGTCAACAACCGCCTGCGCTTCGAGTATGACGACAACATTTACCAGTCTGAAAATGACAAGGAAAGCAGCTTCAAGATCATTGAAGAGCTGGAATTCCTCGTCAATTTCAACCTGCAAAACACGTACATCGGCGTGCGCTATCGCCCCTCCTATGTGTGGTGGGACGAGAGGCCGTCCGACAGCACCGATTTCCAGAATGAACTGGACTTCATCCTGAACCAGACGTTCTCGCCCCGGTTGACCTTGAGCGTGGTGGATACCCTGCGCCGCGGCGAATCCCCCAAGCTGAAGGATGACGCCGGCAATGTGGTCCGGGAGAACAGCGATTTCTACTACAACACCCTCAACGGCACCTTGGGATATCTCCTTCGGCCGTCGACCCGGTTGGAACTGGCCGGCCGGTACATCGCCCTGCGGTATGACGAGGACATGTATTCCGACTCTGAGGATTACGACCTGTACGTCGGCGGTCTGACCCTGCGTCACCAGGTGGTTCCGGAGACCACGCTGATTGGCGAGTTCCGCGGTGAGGGCGTCGAGTACGAAGGCCCGGATCGCGGTTCGAAGAGCGTGTATGTGGGCGGCGGTGTTGAGCAGATCTTCAGCCCCAGCCTGATTGGTAATGTGGTGGGCGGCTACCAGCAGAAGGAATTCAACGACGACGAGATCGACTCCCAGAGTTCGCCGTATGTGGACGCCTCGGCCACGTTCCTTCCGACCCCGGCGACACGCATCAGCGCGGGCGTCGGCTACTCCATGTTTGAGACCGAAGTGTATCCGTTCGCGAGTCAGGATCGTGCGCAAGTGTACGCCAGCATTGCCCATGATTTCACGGCGCGCGTGGCGCTCTATCTGTCGGGCAGCTACATCGTCGGGGATTACAGCGCGGACCAGGCGCTCCGCGAGCCCGATCCGGCCAATCCGTCGGTCGGCGCGAAGGACGGGCAGGAAGAGACCTTGCAGGTCAGCGCGCGCGTGACCTACCAGATCAACCGGTCGAACTGGCTGGAAGCTGGCTGGCAGTACTCTGACTTCACATCCGATCTCGAGTACAATGACGGGGCCAAGATGCGCGAGGATTTCGTGGAGAACCGGGTTGATGTGGGGTGGAAGACCCAGTTCTAATTCCGGGAGCGCACAGGGAAAGGTTGCTCGGACCGGATTTCAGGTCATTATCCAGCAGGTCTTGCCGTGCTAGTGAGGCGAAAGCCTCACTAGCTTTTTGGGGAACCGACGATTCATGGATCAAGTTCAGACTCAGTCCCAGTCCGGTGAAGGCAGTTTGCATTTCTTCGACTACTGGCGCGTCATCCGGTCGAGGAAGGAAGTCATTCTTGCCGTCATGCTTCTGGTGGTCGTGACCGGCACGGCCTTCACCCTGACGCTGCCCAGGAAGTACATGGCGAATGCGCGGATCATGGTCCGCGAAGACGCCATGGACATCGACGTGTTTGAGCGGCAGTACGTCGCCGGCTACAACCCGTTCTTCATGCGGACCCAGTACGAGATCATCCAGTCCCGGCAGATTCTCTACCAGGTGATCAACAATCTGAATCTCCAGCAGGTCTGGGGGGAGAAGGCGCATGACGACGGCGCGCCGCTGACCCGCGAAGATGCGTTTGTCCTGCTCTCCCGCTCGATCAAGGTCGAGCAATTCCGCGACACCAGCCTGATTGACATCCAGGTGTATCGCGAAGACCCCGAAGAAGCCGCCCGGATTGCCAATGAAATCGCGGCGGTTTACAGGGACCAGCGCCTCACCGCCAAGAGGCAGGAGGTCAAGCGCGCCGTTGAAGTTCTGGAGAGCGAACTGCAGAAACAGCAGGACCGCGTGGACCGGGCCGAGCAGGAACTCGAGAAGATCCGAAAGGAACTGGGCGTCAGCGTGATCTCCAAGGGGTTCCAGGCCGACAAGCTCCGGCTGCAGCAGCTCGAGGCTGACCGCATCGCCGCGCGCGTGGACATGCTGGTCCGCAAGGCGCGCCTGGATCAGCTGGAGTCGCTGGACGGCGACGAGCTGATGAACGCGTCGTCGTATATCGTTAACGACCAGAATCTGACCACGATCAAAGCCCAACTGGCCGACTCCGAAGTGAGCTTGAAGGTCCTCCTCGAGACCTACGGCGTCAATCACCCCGAGGTGAAGAGACTTCAAGCCGGTGTGAACGAACTCAAGCAGAAGTTGAGCAATGCCCTGGAGGGGCTGAAGACGGGGCTGCGCGCGGACTACGCCGTCGCGCTTGAGAAGTATAACGTGCTGGCCTCGGAACTCGAAACGGCGCGCAAGAGCGACATCGATGCCGAACGCGAGAAATTCCTTCCGTTCGACAAGGCGGAACGCGAGGTGGAAGTCCAGCGTCACATCCTCGATGCCCTGCGCGCGCGCGTGGCCCAGACGGGGATCGAGATCGAGGTGCCGAGGACGCCCGTGGAAATCACGGATCCCGCCGAGCCGCCCATGTTGAACCGGCCGGTCAGCCCCAATATTGTCATGAATATCCTGCTCAGCCTGATTCTCGGCCTCGCGGCGGGCATTGGTCTGGCGTACTTCATTGAGTACCTGGATACGTCGGTGAAGACGGTGGATGACGTGGAACGATTCCTGGGCCTGCCCGTCATCGGCGTGATTCCTCAGAAAGTCCGCCCGCTGGTTGAGGAGGGCCCGGATAGTCCGCACGCGGAAGCGTACCGCGTGCTCAAGACGAACATGCAGTTTGCCAACAAGGGGATCGGCGCCGGTGCGTTTGCCGTGGTCAGCGGCGGCGTCGGCGAGGGCAAGTCCACGACGTTGTTCAATCTCGCCTACATCTGTGCCCAGCTGGGGGATAAGGTGCTGATCGTGGATTCGGATCTTCGCCGCCCGGTCCAGCATACGATCCTGAGCATGTCCAATCGCTTCGGCCTGACCAACGTGCTGATGAGGGACGTGCCGATCGAAGAGACGATCAAGCCCACGAGCATTCCGAACTTGCACTTCCTGCCCAGCGGCAAGCTTCCCCGATCCTCGCTGGGCCTGCTCAATTCCCAGCGCATGCGTGAATTGGTGAAGAATCTGAAGGCGCGGTACGATTACGTGTTCTTCGATTCCCCGCCGATCATGGGTGTTACGGATGCGTCCATATTGGCCAGCGAAGTGGACGGCGTTCTGCTGGTTGTGCAGTATCGGAAGTATCCGAGGATCATTTCGTCCCGGGCGAAGCGGATGATCGAGAATGTCGGCGGGAATCTGCTCGGCGTCGTGCTCAACAACATAAATATTCTTCGCGACGACTATTACTATTATTATCATTCGTACTACTCGCATTACTACCAGTCCGACGAGTCGAAGCCGGCCGACGAAATTCAGGCGGCTCCGGAACAGAAAAAGGACAGTTTGTAAAAGAGGTTTTGGAATGTTGAAGCGTGTAATTCTCGCCGTTTGTGTGTTGGCCGTGATCTTTTCTGCTGGTTGCCGCACACGCAATCGGTACAGCTATGTCGTTCCGGCAACGTCGAAGCCGGTTCCTGCGGCGGAGCGGGCCCGGCCGGCATTGATTGCGTCGGCGCCGCTTCTTTCGGTTTCGACCGCCAGCACAGCGGTTGTATCGAAACCGGCAACAAGGCCCGCCCCCGCGCTTCAGCCGCCGGCGTCGCCAGCCCCGGCGAGGAAAGATTCCGCTGCGACATCCGTCGCTTCGTCCTCCTCCGCGTACCGTCTGAAGGTTGGAGACCCGGTGGTCATCTATCTGCGGGGGATTCCTGGTGTTCCCGGAGGGGAACAGCAGCTCGAGGATATCATTGACGAGAATGGCGGCATCAACATGCCGTACGTGGGGGCGATCGAGGCCGGCGGCAAGACCAGTACGGGGCTTGAGCAGGCCATCCAGAAGGCCTACATCGATCAACAGATTTACAAGACCGTTACCGTGAATGTCGTGGTTCCTTCGCGGAGCTATTATGTCCGCGGCGAGATCAAGCAGCCGGGCCGGTTCCTCCTGATGAGCCGCGTTACCGTCGTCCAGGCGATTGCCGCGGCGGGCGGATTTACGGAGTTTGCGAATCACTCGAAGGTGGAAATCCTGCGGGGCAACCAGCGTATTCGCGTGGACGTTGATGAAATTGAAAAACATCCCGATCGGGACAGAGAGCTCGAATCGGGTGACGTAATCATCGTGCACAGGAGCTTCTTCTAGTTGCAAGGCAACGAGCCATGTCGCGGCGTTGAGCCAACGCCCCGGCGTCGGCGCCGTCACGCCGTCCCGAACTCAACCCGCCGATCCGTTCTCGACTGGGTTGCGATCTCGCTGCTTCTTCTTCCCTCGCTGGTCGGCGTCTACCTGTTCGGTGCGGTACGCCTTTGGTCGATCTGTCCGCTGATGTTCGCCTCGTCGATTGGATTGATGTTGTTCTTTCTTCGGCCTTTCGCCGGGGCGGATTTGAGGCAACTGCAAGTGCCGCCGGGCGGAATCCTCTGGCTGCTCGTCTTCGTGTTCCTGGCGGTCATGGTTCCGCGGGGTTCCGTGCCGTACGACGGGCGGTTCGAAATCCTCAAACTGGCCAGCTATATGGGCGCCTACTGGGCGTGGTCGGAACTGGCTTCGCATCACAGGCGCTGGCGAATCCTCCTCGGCTTGTTGATCTTCGCGGTGACGCTGATCGCGTGGTACGCCATCGTCCAGCACAGCCACGGAACGCGGATGGTGCTGAATCTTGAAAGGCCGGACCAGTACGGGATGCGGGCCAGCGGCACCTATTTCTGCCCCAACCATTTTGCGCATCTGCTGGGAATCATCATTCCCCTCTGCCTGGCGTTGGCGCTGATGCCATCCGCCGGAGTGCCTTTGAGATTGCTCGCGGGGTATGGTCTGGTCCTTTGTCTTCCCGTCATGTTTCTGACGCAGTCCCGCAGCGGCTGGATTGGAACGATTGCCGGGCTGAGCACCGTGATCTGCATGGTGGGAGCGAGACGGGGAAGAAAGTTCTTTCTCATCACTCTTCTGGTCGTTCCTTTGGTTGTCGCGGCAACCGCGGGCGGATTGTGGATGTTCTCCGATATCTTCCGGGATCGAATCCAGATGGCCATCCAGGGCGACATCCGCCTTCGGATCTGGCCGGATACGCTGGCCATGATCCGCCAGCAGCCGTGGCTGGGCTGGGGCGCGGGCAGCTACCAGTGGATCTTTCCGCAATTCAGGACGCTCAGCGATCAGATGCTTTTCAACTATGCTCACAACGAGTACCTGCACTTCGCGGCAGACTACGGCCTGGTCGGGCTCTTCCTGTTTGCGCTGGTTGTGCTGACGGCCTGCGTCCGTTTCTTCGGGGCTTATCTCAAGGCGGATCGGGACCGGGATGCCTACCTGGTCGCCGGCCTTCTGGGAACTCTGGCGGCGACGTTTGCGCACGCCATATTCGATTTCAACCTGCATATCTTTTCCAACAACCACGCAATTATCATGATCGCGGGAACGACCACGGCATGCCTGTACGCAACCGGTCTTTGGAAACCGCGCCCGCTGAAGTCGCCGGCATGGATGCTCGTTTACGGAGGCGGTGCGCTGGCCGCTCTTGTGCTCGCGGTGATGACCGTGAAGGTGTTCCTGTCCTACGGGCTGCACTTCATCGGAGAACAGCGCCGCGAGCAATTCCAGATGTCCCGGGCCAGCGACCTGTTCGACAAATCCATCGCCGCGGACGCCGGCAACTGGCGTCCCTACATGAGCAAGGCGCACGTCTTCATGTCGCAGAGCTTCTGGAACTTCGACGCGGATGAAAAGGTCCGGCAGGCGCGGGATGCCGTGGCGCTCTATGACAACGCGCTGGCTCGCAATCCGTATGACCTGGAGGCGGTTTTCGGGCTGGGCAAGGCCTACAATGTTCTGGGGGAACAGGAAAAAGCGCTCGATTGCCTTCGCCGGGCGGTGGCGGCAGACCCCGAACACCTGTTCTACGCATCCCACCTGGGCCTCCAGCTTCGTCGAATGGGCCGGGACCAGGAGGCTCTCGATGTTTTCCGGCAGGCGGCGGCGAAGTGGAACAACGAAATGGTCCTGCTGAACATCAAGGCGCTGGAGGAGAAGCTCGCGGCAGCCACGGCGGCGACCAACGCGCCAGCCCCGTAAAACGGCCGGTCCGCTGGCCCGCCCGCTCGTTCCTTCCCTCGCGCCGAAAAAGATTGCCTCTTTCGATAATTATGCTACGTTCAAAACTAATTGAACGTAATGAAACTTGCCGTGTATGGTAGGAGGCAAGTTCAGTCCTCCCGGCGCCCCGCCGGGAACTGACCGGGACGAAGTCTGCCCGGGAGAGCGTTGAATCCGCGTCTGGAAAGGAGCGACCTCCAGCCGCGTGATCCTCCGAATCCATTCACAAGGAGCCGTACAATGAACCAGGAACTGCAATCCCTTCGCCAGCGCTTCATCGAGACCGCGGGCCACTTCACGCAATCGCTTGGAGCCGGCCGGGTGCTGGGCCAGATTTTTGCCCACATCTACTTCAGCCGCGACCCGCAGTCCCTGGATGATCTGACACGGAAACTGGAAATCAGCAAAGGCAGCGCCAGCATGGCGGTTCGCCAGTTGGAGCAATGGGGGGCGCTGCGCAGGGTCTGGATCAAGGGCGACCGAAAAGACTACTACGTGGCGACGGACGAGTTCGGCCGGATCATCCGCAAGGCGTTGCTGGACATGATCGGCCGAAAGATGGAGACGTCAGACGGACTTCTCGAGGATTCGCAGGCGCTTCTCCAGGAACGGATGCGGAACGGGAAGAAGGCCGATGAGGACTGGGCCTTTATCGACGACCGTGTAAAGAAACTTCAATCGTTTCGTGACCGCGCCCAAGGGCTTTGGGATAGTTCGATTCTGAAAATGCTGCTGAAATAATGGAGGTTCCTGTCCAGTCATGAAAGTTCCCCTTCTCGATCTGCAAGCACAGTACCGCGCCATCAAATCCGAAATAGATCCCGTGGTGGCCGAGGTCTTCGACTCGCAGTACTTCATCCTCGGTCCCCGGGTCGTTGAGTTTGAAAAAGCCGTAGCGGCCTATTGCGGTTGCGCCCATGCGTGCGGCGTGTCTTCCGGCACGGACGCCCTGCTGATGGCCTTGATGGCCGAGGGCATTGGGGCGGGGGACGAGGTGATCACAAGCCCTTACACATTTTTTGCCACCGCGGGGTCCATTGCCCGAACCGGCGCCAGGCCGGTCTTTGTTGATGTGGATCCGGCGACCTGCAACATCGATCCGGCGCTGATCGCCGCGAAGATCACGCCGCGAACGAAGGCCATCATGCCGGTCCATTTGTACGGCCAGTCGGCGGACATGGATCCGATCGTGAAGCTGGCGAAAAAACACGGGCTCGTGATCATCGAGGATGCCTGCCAGGCGATCGGTACCGAATACAATGGCCGGCGAGTCGGCTCGATCGGCGACTACGGCTGCTTCTCGTTCTTCCCTTCCAAGAACCTTGGGGGCGCCGGGGATGGCGGACTCGTGACAACGAACGATTCGCGCCGCGCCGCGAAGCTGAACTCTCTGCGCAATCACGGCATGGAGCCGAAGTACTATCACAAGATGATCGGCGGCAATTTCCGGCTGGATGCGCTTCAAGCCGCGGTGCTGAACGTGAAGCTCAAGCATTTGGAATCGTGGACGGCGGCGCGCCGGGCCAACGCGAAGCGATATGATGTTCTGCTTGAAAACAGCGGCTTGCTGAAGAAGGGAATCGTCAGCCTGCCCGCGGTTGTCCGGGAACGCCATATCTTCAATCAATATGTCATCCGTGCCGACCGCCGGGACGATCTCATCGCGCACTTGAAGAAACACGACATCGGGTGCGAGGTGTACTACCCGGTTCCGTTGCACCTTCAGGAATGCTTTGCCCATTTCGGCCACAAGGCAGGCGATTTCCCTGTGAGCGAGAAGGCCGCGCTCGAAACGCTGGCCCTGCCGGTTTATCCTGAATTGACGGACGAGCAGGCGCGGTTTGTCGTGGATACGGTGGCAAGTTTTTACGCGTAGCGGACCATGGACATCCGGGAGAACAGCCAAGTTGCCGTCGTTGTGGATCGGAGCGTGAGTTCCTATCCGGCCGCCGGCGGCGAGTTCCATCCGTCCGAGCGGTTCCCGGAGTACTCCGGCGAATTGTCGCCGACACCGAACCCCGTGTATGGCATGGTGCGGCAGGTCCTGGCGGACCTGGGTCTGGACAAGGCGCGATTCGGCGCGCCCGATTGGAACCCAATTGGAGAGCTGGTCCCGTCCGGCGCAAAGATCGTCGTGAAACCCAATTGGGTGCTTCACCAGAATCTTGGGGAAGGCGGCACGGATTGCCTGGTGACCCACGCGTCTGTGCTTCGGGCGGTGCTCGACTACGTGTTTCTGGCCCGGCCGCGCGAGGTGATCGTGGGCGACGCACCGATCCAGGATTGCGATTTCGAAAAGCTTCTCGGGCTTGGCGCACAGCGGGTGATCGACGCGATGGCGTCCAGGGGACGGCCGGTGCGGATCGCGGATTTCCGCAGGACCACGCTCGTGGACGACGGGCGCGAGGTGAGAATTCGCGAGAATCTCCAGCCCTTGGATCGCTATACCGTCGTGGACCTCGGCGCGCACAGCCTGCTGGAGCCGATCGCGGCCGACGCGCCGCGGTTTCGCGTGACGAAGTACGATCCGCGACGCATGAGCGAGAACCAGCGTTCGGGCGTTCACCGCTACCTGATCGCCAGGGATGTGCTTGATGCGGACCTGGTGGTGAATCTTCCGAAGATGAAGACGCACAAGAAGGCCGGGATCACCGCCGCGCTCAAGAACCTCGTGGGCATCAACGGAAACAAGGATTACCTGCCGCATCACCGGAAGGGCTCGGTTGCGGGCGGGGGAGACAATTACGCGCGGCCGTCGCTGCTGAAGGCCTGCGCCGAACAGATCTTGGATGTCGCGAACCGGCACCTGGACCGGCCCCGTTTCAACGGTCTGTGCAATCGGCTGGTATACTACCTGCTGGTGGCCAACATGAAACTCGGCGGCGACGGCGATGTCGAAGGCGGATGGTCGGGAAACGACACCGTGTGGCGCATGTGCCTGGACTTGAATCGCGTTGTGGCCTACGGCGACCGCGAAGGACGGCTTTGCGATGTGCCTTGTCGGAAGACCCTATCCCTGCTGGACGGAATTGTGGGGGGGCAGGGAGAGGGTCCTTTGAAACCCGAGCCTGTCGCGATGGGCGTTCTGCTCGGGTCGGTGAATTCGCCGGCGCTGGATTGGATCGCCGCGATTCTCATGGGATTCTCTCCCGAAAAAATTCAGATCGTGGCGAACGCGTTTGCGCTTCCGGAGTATCCGTTGGCGCTGTTCGCGCCGGACCGCATCCGATGTACAGTGAACGGAACGATGGTCTCGCAGGCCGAATTGAAGGAGCGGTGGAGTGGGGCCTTCGTTCCATCCGCGGGCTGGAAG